>NZ_QTLI01000029.1:0-48115 GCF_003434625.1 Parabacteroides sp. AM17-47 | reverse complement strand
AAACTGTATTTTTAGGATAATGCTGGGGTTTGGATAACTTCCAATATAATCATCAGGTTATCAAACAATCCGATTATATTGGCGAAAAGGTCTTTGTCGCTGGATAGGCTTTTTCTTTTTGTACCTAATTCCGGGTCGCTCTCCACCGCTTGGTCATTATATAAGAACTTTCGTTGCGAGGAGGCCCATTCGTGATAGGCCCATGTCTTTTCCAATAATGATATAAACTTCTCGGCTGCGGGATACTGTCCGTATATCAAATGGGATTTTATTAATAATTTGGTCATGACGGGACTGCCGTATGTAATTCCTACCGAGGTACCAAAAGCGAAATTGTATGCCAAGGACGTGATTCCTACATGGTAGTATATCTGGCTGAATAGGAAACTTTCCTCTATATGCGCTTGGTACTTTGAGACCAAAGATTGTATTCCGCTTTGCGGATATTTGAATAAATCAGTCTGCATGACACCCTTGTGGGATAAGGCAAGGTTTAAGCAATTCAGGTGTAAGTAGTTATTATAGTTTAGATCGGCGGACGAGATTATGGCGTCCCATTGCTCGGTATCTATGTAATGAAACATTTGCATCAACGTATAGAAATCTTTATTCCTCTGTTGAAGAGCCGTTTGCGTATAATACATACCGGATAAGGCAAGTAATGCTACGGCTACTAAAGCTTTTAAATAGGTTTTTATGTGATCTAAGTAACGTGATAGGAAGAATAGAAGCATAACGAGTAGCGCTACTTGCCAAGAGAAGCCGTAGAATGGTTCCAGCTCAATGAAATACTCTACGTAATCTTTCATCCAAAATACATAGTCATAATCGGGTTTACTGCCTCCTAGGACACATAGGGAGCCTACGATAAGTAGCAGCAGCAACGGGATGAAGCTTGCGTACCAGCGTTCGCATTTTTGTAATACATCAAATAGTAAGATGCTAAGGGCGAATAATATAGCTACAGATCCCATCGTGTAAAACAATCCGGTCGCCAGCAAGCAACCAATTAAGGTACGGTACGTCCAATTAAATCTTCGTGCGCTGTAACTATATACGTTAAGCGCCAATGACCAAAACAACATGGCTATCAGTCCTTCATAATGATAGCTATCTTTCATTAGGTAAAGATATTGGAATAGGATGGGGAGAAAGGCCAAGGGCATAAGATATAATGCCGGATGTATCTTTCGTAAGGTCAGCCAGAATAACCAACCGGAGATTCCACCGATCAAGGCGGTCACCAGCGATCCGATAAGCGGGATCCTGAAAAACTGTATCAAGAATTGAGAGATAAAAGTCGCTAGCCCCCCTATCTGCTTAAGTATGCTGAATATATAGGTGGAATCGAATAGGAAAATCTGCTGCTGTTCCCGATAAAAAAAGAGAGGCTCTTGCATGGTCTGCAAATGAAACCATAAGACGCCGGTCAATAGAATGAATGGAAGCGGTGGTAATATCTTCTTATATAAAGTACTCATGTGATTTATTCTATTTACGATAAGTTACGTCAATTCCTTTATCCTCTTTGGCTAGCGTGCTAAGCGCCCGGATCTTGGAGGATACTTTTCCGGTAATAAACTCGGGTATATTATAAGATTTCATGAAACGGTGATAGTAGTCTGTGTCTTTCTGAGGCAAAAGGAAGGGCTTAGACGCATTTCCTTCTTCATCTATATAAGCAAAATAAGGACGTGTGTATAACCCGTCTATCCTTCGACTGCTGAAGACGATCCAGCGGCTGTTGCTACTCCATGAGTGATAGCTCTCCGTATCCGTGCTATTGGCGTTTTGCAAGGAATGAGAGATTCCGCTCGCTATATCCAGTAGATATAGATCTGCGTCTTTATGCCAGATCGAGAAGTTACCGTAGCCGGACAGCGTATATAACAAGAATTTCCCGTCTGGGGAAACACGGGGAAAAGAGGCGCTCTTCCCATCTTTTCCGGCATTGTATAAGGTATCTATACGGGAGCCGAAACTCCGGGTTACGGGATCGAACGCTATGGAGCAAAGGTTATATTTTACTTCTGAATATTCATGCGGCATGGAACGTGCCTCTGCCGAGCAGAAGTAAAGAGTCTTGCCATCGGGAGAGAATGTCGGGAAAGTCTCAAACGCTTTTGCTGTCCGAATGGAAGGCGTACTGATAATCTCATGCTTTTCCGTATCGTATACAACTACGTCGGATTGGCTGTCGAAGACCTCCACCCGGTTTTTGTCGTTGGCATGAAAGCTTTGGCTGGTCTGATTGACAGAGAAGGCTACGTATTTCCCCGATGGATGCCAAGAGGGATAGACCAAAGGCGAGATCGTCTGATCGGTCTTCGTATTTAATTTCTCGATCTTGTCTCCGTCGATCAGATAAGTGCCCGAATACTTATCCCTCATGTGGAACAGCATTTTATCGGGGTTTTGCATACAAAAAGAATGGCAATTCATACAGTTTTGACCGCTGTATTTGTTTTCCATGATAGGGCTTTGCTTATAATCTTCCAGATTCCGTTGGTAAATACCCATTTGATTCCAAAGTTCGTATCCGGGTTCGATCAAGCGATAAGCCAGATATGAATCCATGGGTTCCGGAGCGACGAATAGTGAGAATTCCGGATAGGCGAGCCATTCTTTGTCTTTTGCGTAGAGCTTTACTTGTATCGCTTTTCCTGTCGCCCTTTTCAGCAATTTTCTCCAATCGGATGCGGGAAGATAGAATTGTCCCCCTTTTTCCTTGACTTGTATCTTTTCTTCTCCGAATTTGAGTACGGCGAAGGCTTCCGCATGTGGATTTTCTATCTTGAAATTTAAGGGAGCGATATTATAAGGGATCGTTACATCCGCATAATCGGGAAATAATACAGGTTTCTCCGAGGTTTCTTTGCTTACCGGGATCGTATCCGAGCAGGATATTCCTAGTAGAATAAGAAATAAACAGGTGATATATAGAATATTTCTTTTCATGGTTGTTGATCATTTTAGAGTATAATAAGACCAATAAGTGTCTCCGAACGACTTCTTTATAAGTTGCGGAAGTTGTGGGTTGTTCCGGTTCTGCACGACTAAATTCCGATAACCTGCGAATTTGCGGATCACATTTCCGGATACGTTAAAACGCTTCCAGTAATCCACATCCTTCTCTGCTAATAGGATAACAGCCTCTTGGAAACTCACGGGGAGAGAGGGGAGTACCGGTGTTCCATAATACTTTTCTATCAGCCTTTGGAAAGCTTTCATGTCTTTAGACAGCAGATAGATAGCCCCGGTGAATTGGATCGGGAGCTGATTTTCCGGATCTTGTTCCGCACGGATAAGTAAATCATGTTCCAGTCCGTTGATACCGGATAAGTTACTTTCCTTCGGAAGAGCTTTTCGTTTAGGCCCTAATACCGGATCAGCTTCAATCGCTTTGTCGTTATATAAGAAGCCTCTATGCCGTTTGGCCCAATCATGATAGGCATATGTTTTTTCTAAGATACTGATATATTTCTCGGCGATAGGATACGTTCCGTAAATCAAGTTTGTTTGAACAAGCCGTTGCAGGTTCCGGGGATTACCGGCACCAATTACGGTGACATACCCTTCAAAAGCCATCTCCTGCGATAATGCGATTTCCCCTAGCGTAAAATAGGCGTCGCTTAACAGGGTGGAGACCGTAAAGGTCTTGTTCCAAGAGGCGAGTAACCCTTGAGGACCGTGTTGATCAAAAGCGAACATCCGGTCTGCCAACTCCCCTTTTTCCGCAAGTGCCCTATTTAAGTAAGTTAAATATAAATAGTTTTTGATCGGCCCGTGACAATGCCGGATGATCTCGTCCCATTGTTCGGTACGGGCATAATAATCCAAGACTTTTAGAGGATAGGCTTTCTGGTCGTTATACCGTGGAATCGTTACCCAGCAAAGGAATAGGATTAGGATGAATTGAACGGTAAGCTCTATCCCTGTTTTTTTCTTTGATTGGTTTTTGCCTTTAGGATATACGAATGCCCCGATCAAGCTAAGCGGTAAACAGACCCATGCGAAATAGATGAGATTGGGAGCCGCCAGAATCGGGTGGTAAAAAGCGTCCGGTAAGAATGCGAAGCGATAACTGGTGATGGTAGTTGACCAGACACTTCCGATCCCGATAAACAGGTATTCAATTAAAACCGCTAAAAAATAGAACCCCTGTTTGGAACGGCTTATCGCTTCCTTGAGAACCACACTTAATGAGAATAGCCCGGCAATCGGTCCTCCTATCCAAAAAAGTAGTGGGGTGATTACCAATGCGGCGGATAGCCGGTAACGGGGATCTTTTATGCGCATCCATGCGTTCAGGCTAATCAAACAAAATAGGAATGCGATAGTGCCTTGTACTAAATAATTGAAGTCGTATTGAATCAATAATAAGAATAAAACCGGGAGTAAGTAAAGCAGGAAGAGCTCTTTATTTGGATTAATTTGCAGGATGATCTCCCTCATTGTTAAGCCGATAGACGTAAGTATAGCTGCGATAATGAAAGGCCCTGCATAAGGCGTAATAAAGAATTGTGTCAAGAATTCCCCGATAATCAAAGATAAACCTCCCGGACTGCTGATTTTATCCGCAAGATAATCTTCGGAAAACTGGAATAGTTGAAGCTGCTCGATATAGAAGAAATGAAACTTGCCGGTTATTTGCAAGAAACCCCCTAATAGGACAAACAGGATCAAACCGAGGAGTATTTGTTTATATCTCATGGCTAGAGTACACGTTTCATTTTGATTTAAAGTCAAACAAAGATACGATTTTTATCGGAAATACCAATCTACACAAAACGAAGTTAACTTAATTGGCACATGGAGTTAACTTCGTTGGCAAAGTATGTTAACTTCGTGAGCAAAGTAAGTTAACTTACTTTTGGGGATTAAAAAGCAGGCCGGACATATCACATGCCCGGCTGCTCTTTTTGAAACTGTTAACCCACTTGTTTATTTCCAGTTTTCGTTTTGAACTAATAAACCATTCATCAAACGTATTTCGTTGATTGGAATTGGAAGTGTAGTCCAATTAGGATTATAATACTTATTCTGGTATTTACCTAAATACTGAGATTCGTATTTGATGTAATTATTCAATTCTTCAGCAGCGATACCCCAGCGTACCAAATCATACCATCTATGACCTTCCATGGCCATCTCTATCTTACGTTCCCAGCGTAATGCTTGGGTGGCTTTCTCTTTCGTAGCGAATTGAGATTCTGGATATAGACCGATACGATAGTTTGCGGCGGCATTTGTATCTTGTTTACCATTAATCTTATCATCCAATACATAAGGAGAGGTTGTCTCTAGCATAGTTGTCGGATCTGCTGCTTTCACATATCCATTGGCTGCGCGGGCACGTACTTGATTTACATATTCACGTGCTCCTTGCGGATTACCTGTTTCAATCAAAGCTTCCGCATACCATAGCAATATATCTGCATATCGCGCTAAATGGAAGTTCTTGGCAGAAGAAGAAGTCTCTGTCGGAACGGATAAGCTTCCTTGATCAGCTTTCTTTGGCTGGTTCTTTTTATTTAGGTATGGACCACCGTTTGTGATTTCACGAATCCAACCGTCAATTGTTGTTGGGATAGACCAATCTAGGAATGGAGTATTGAAACGACCCGTGGAAACATCCAGACGTGGATCTGTGTAGACGGTCAAATCTGTATGAGGAATCGTATTCTCGTCAATTGTAGTCAGTGGCACATCCTTCTGATAAGAGCCATCCATTTTAGGCAAACCATTTGCGTCAACGATGTGAGAATTAACCAAATCGTAAGAAGGTTGATAAAATCCCCAACCACCGGTTCCTAAAGCACCACCGAAACCAATATGAGGTGCACCATTTGGAGCATTTGTATTAGTTTGCGTACCGGAGATTGCCATCTGGATATCGAATACAGACTCTCCTGTCCAGTCTGATACTCCTGCAGTATAAAGTTCCTCATAGGTATCAGCCAAGCGATACTTCGTACCATTGTTGTCTTTACCATTGGCCATGACTTCTTCCAATATGGTTTTTACTTCAGCCCAATGGTTTGAGTTTCCGTTCTTTCCGTTATATACGGAAGATTGGTACATTCTCGTTTTTGCCAAAAATGCGGCTGCGGCCCATTTGTTAACACGTCCCATTTCTGCTGGCCATGTATCAGGCAGGTTGTCATAAGCATATTGGAAATCTTCTGCGATCTTATCCCATATGTAAATATAATTTCCGCTCTCATCTACATTCGAAACTTGAGGGTTTACATTCGCTGCTACATCCTCATCATTTACATAAGGAACTGCGGCTCCAAATAGTTTGACAACTTCAAAATGCCAGAAGGCACGGAAGAAGCGTGCTTGAGCGATTGTCTCTGTAAAGTAGTCCTTGCTTTGTCCGGGAACAGCGGTTAATTCTGTCTCCACTTGCTTGGCTACATTAATCAAGTTGTTTGCGAAAAATACGCCATTATAACAGCTTTTCCACTTTACGCTTAAATAGCTGTTATCGGCAGCGAATGTATAAGTCTCCAAACTAGTAAAGTCTGGTTGGTCGGTAAAATTAGAGCCTTTATTGGCGCTACCTCCCATTACATCACCGTATGCATAATTCGTTAATGTACCTTCGAAATAGCTATCGTTGTGTAAGGTGGCATACATACCGGTTATCAATCGTGAAACACCCTCTTGATTAAGGAAGTCCGGTTCGCTCATCTTACCTACCGGTTCCACTTCCAAGAAATCGGAGCAAGAAGTCATGCTTCCTATTGCGGCGGCAGCAATTGCCGCATATATAAATAGTCTCTTCATCTTATTTGAAATTTATAGTTATAACTGTTTTTCTAGAGGATCATTACCATTATGAATTCTCTTTTGTTAGAAGGTTAAGTTTAGACCTATAATGAATTGGCGCGGCATACCGTAAGCACCGAAGTCGGTACCCATGTTACGGTCGTTAGAGATACCACCGTCTCTATCTGTACGAACCTGTGGATCCAAACCTGAGTAACCCGTAATCGTAAATACGTTGGCTACTTGACCATAAATACGGATCTTTTCAAATTTGATCTTATCTAAGATCTTTTTTGGAAGCGTGTATCCTAAAGTCAGTGTTTGCATACGTAAGAAAGAGCCATCTTCTATATAACCGGAGTTAGATTGGTTGGCAGCGATATCGCTCTCACCGCCGGTTGTAGCCCATAATGGATAGATACCATCTGGATTGGTTTGAGGATGCCAAGAATTATCGCGGCGATCTTTTGAGTAAGCCGATTGCAAAGAACCGAAATGCGTATAATATTTATACATTGCGAACAAATCGTTGCCTACGGAGAAGTATAGATAAGTACTCAAATCGAATCCTCTCCAGCCTAAGCTTAGATTAACACCTCCAGTCAAGTCCGGATGCGGATTACCGATAAATGTGCGATCGTTTGCGTCAATCTTTCCATTGTTGTCTACATCCTTGATTTTATACTGGCCTACAAAATCAGATGCGACCATTTGTTTTACGTCGCTTACACCATATGGCAATACAACACCACCAGCGTCGTTCTTGTAGTTATGTACGTCCTCTTCGCTCTTATAAATTCCATCTAACTGATAACCGTGGAACATACCGATGGCGTGCCCTTTCATCATTACATTCATGTTGGCGATACGAGTTCCTGTAAAGATACCGGCCTCTGTTCCGATCTCGGTCAGTTTATTTTTGTAGTGAGATAAGTTAACACCTACAGAGTAGTCGAACTCGCCGACTTTGTCCCTCCAGCTCAAGTTTAAATCTACACCATTGTTCTGCATATCACCGATATTAATGTTCGGCTTTGTCATATTACCCGCTAATGCGGACCAGTTTGCGTCGATTAACATATCAGAGGTCTTTTTGGTATACCAGTCGAAGTTCATGCTTAAGCGTTGATCTAGGGCTGTTACATCTAAACCTATATTTAACATCTTAGAAGTTTCCCATTTCGCTTCTATATCTCCTAGGTTCGTTACTCCGAAACCTTGGTATACTTCTGTATCGGAACCATTAATACTATATAAATATTTGTTACCCGTACCGTATTGGAACGCCCAGTTGTATGGGTCGATATTAGAGTTACCTGTTGTACCATAACCCGCACGGATCTTTAAGTCATCTAGCCAAGTACGGGTTTTCTCCATGAATTTCTCGTCAGACATACGCCAGCCTAAAGAGATAGAAGGGAACGTTCCCCAGCGATTCTTTTCGGAAAAACGTGAGGAAGCATCCCGACGGACAGTCACAGTTGCCAAATATTTGCCTTGATAAGAGTAGTCGGCACGTCCAAAGAAACCAAACATGGTTGTAGTATTGTTTCTTCTTCCGTCTGTACCCATATTAGCGGTAGAGCCATTTTCAATTGTCCATGTGTTTGGATTATCTTCATACGGATAGTCGATACGGTTGGCTTGTATCCAACGGCCTAACCCTTCACGGAGTGCCTCTGTACCTAACACAACGCCGATCGTATGATCTTCATTGATAGTCTTATTGTAAGTCACCGTATTAGTCCATTGATAGCCTAAGCGATAATCCGCACGTTCAGTGAAGCTATTGTTATTTGCTCCTTCCTTGTTAGTCATGATGGTACGTTTACTCATCCAATAGTCCCAGCTTCCCATCAATGTGGCACTGAACTGTGTGCGGAACTTCAAGTCTTCACCGATGGATTCCAACGGTTTTACTTCTGCGAAGATAGCGGACTGCGCACGTAAGAAACGACGGCGGTTGTCTTTTTCGTTGTTTACAGTTTGAACAGCGGTATTCGCACGTCCACCTTCCGGGGCCTGTGAACCGGCATAGTCGCCACCAATATTGTAAATAGGAACCCAAGGTTGGATAGAGAAGGTTTTACCGAAAGTGTTATCATCACCTTGACGACCACGCTCACCTGAGTTCTCGATTACTGCGATATTCGTGTTTTGTCCGATCGAGAAGTATTTATTCGGCATGAAATTGGTATTTACACGCAAAGAATAACGACGGAACCACGATTCTTTGATCGTACCTTCGCGGTTCATATAACCTAAGGAAGTTGCGTAAGTTGCTTTTTCTCCACCACCGGAAACAGATACTTGATGGTCTTGGACTTTTCCTGTTTGTACTACTTCGTCATACCAGTTTGTTCCTTTACGGGCTTCTTCTTCTGAATAACCATCTTCCAGCATTTGATAATATGCGGAACGGGACCAAGAGTTAGATCCATTATCTTTATAGGAAGCGACCCAACCGTCAATACTTCCGAACTGAGCGATCACTTGATCCTTAGATAACCCCGACGGTTTGATTGCGTATGGCATTGTCAAGTGACCGCTTCCATCAGCGCCGATAGAACCGAACTGGGCATGGGTCGCTGTTTTACCGCGGAACTGAAGCAAGTTACGTTGACCTAATTCTTGGAATTCCATTGCTTCCCAAGCATCCATTAAATCGTAACCGCTATTAGCCATTTTAGCTACGCCGAAATAACCGTTGTAAGATACTTTTACACGATCATCCTTTTTACCCTGTTTCGTTGTGATAATGATAACACCATTTGCTCCTTTCGCACCGTAGATGGCAGAAGCGGCAGCATCCTTTAATATCTGCATAGACTCGATATCATTCGGATTCACTGCATCAATATCCACTCCGGAAACACCATCAACGATCACCAATGGATCGGAACCGTTTACGGAGCCGACACCACGGATACGAATCGTTGTTTCACCCAACGGACCACCACCAGCCTGTACGAATACACCAGCAGCCTTACCCTGCAAAGCCTCTGCGAAGTTAGAAACAGGAGTCTCTTTCAACTCATCGGTAGCGACCACAGCCACAGCTCCGGTAATATCCTTCTTAGCCTGTGTGCTATAACCCGTAACAACGACTTCATCCAATGCCTGTGAATCTTCAACCAACGTAATCTTGATGTTGGTTTGATTACCTTTCAAAATGACTTCTTGGGGAACGTATCCGATATACGATACTACTAGAACTGCGTTTGCGGGCACATTGTCGATAATAGCTCGCCCGTCCATATCGGAGATGTTTCCGATAGTAGTCCCTTTTACGACTACGTTAGCTCCAACGATAGGACCAGATTTATCCACGATGTGGCAGTTAACCTGTCGTCCATCTTGCTGGACACTCATAAATCCCGTACTAG
This sequence comes from Parabacteroides sp. AM17-47, assembly GCF_003434625.1. Lineage (NCBI taxonomy): Bacteria > Pseudomonadati > Bacteroidota > Bacteroidia > Bacteroidales > Tannerellaceae > Parabacteroides > Parabacteroides sp. AM17-47. Next base: position 37,952 of record NZ_QTLI01000029.1, on the reverse strand, counting down.
GTGTAGGATACAGATGATCCGTTTCTGTTGCGAAGGCCGTTCCGGCTCCGTACAGAAGAAAAGAAGCTCCTAAGACTAATGGCTTCCATGATACAACATTTCTCATACAAAATTAGAATTTAAGGTATAATAAAATAAAAAACACAAACTTTTAACAAAATGAATTCACTACTCTGCCATACCTCTAGGGTATGTTACATCTGTTTACATCTCAAAATAGGCAAACATCACTCTCTTCTTCTCAACTTCATTTGTGTAGCTTCTTCATTATCATGTCTTTAATGATAAAAGCCGCTTCTTGCTTTCTTTCATAATACTAAAAAAACGACTAGTCTAAACGATCGTTTAAATCTTGCGTTTTTGAAAAGAGGAAATGATGATTTGAAAAAGAAAAGCTTTTTTTAGATCGATGAAGGGTTATCTCTCCCATTAGCAATAAGATAAAATAAAAAAAAATCAACAAAAAGTTGCACGTGTCGAAAAAAAAACAGACCTTTACAAACGACTAATAGAAACGATCGTTTAGACTAGTCGTTTATGAAAAAACATTTAGACCATAAGTATTCAGAAATTTACTGAAATCTAGAATGTTGTTGTATATGGAAAGATCATTTTGCTGTTAGATTGTGTTTTTTATTGATTTATACCTTAAAATCTAATGTTGTATGAATAATGTAGTATTATGGAAACAGGTGTTTCTAGGAGCCTCTTTATTCTTATGTGGCGCAAGTCCAGCCATGGCCACTGAAGTAGGCGATTTAACACCAGACGTAAGGGGCAATGCACTGCAACAAGATGGACGTAGAGTCACTTGCACTATTTCAGACAAAGCAGGACCAATTGTTGGAGCAAATGTCCTTGTTAAAGGGACAACTATCGGAAATATTTCCGATATGGACGGACGTGTCATACTTGATGGTGTACCGGATAATGCCTATTGGTGGTATCTTACATTGGCTATGTAACTCAAGAGATCTCTCTGAAGAATAGCCAGAACAATATCAAAGTAAAATTAGCGGAAGACACACAAGCCTTGGATGAGGTCGTTGTTGTCGGCTATGGTACCCAAGCGAAGAAAGATATTACGGGATCTGTCGCTGTCGTATCTACGGAAGAGTTGAAGGAGACTCCGGTAGCGACATTCTCTGAGGCTTTGCAAGGAAAGGCTTCCGGTGTGTATATCTCGAACTCGGGTGGACCTAGTGGTGAGACGACTATCCGTATCCGTGGTGTCGGCTCGTTGAATGGTTCAGACCCATTGATTGTTGTGGACGGTGTCTCGAATGTGGATATCGACGCGGTCAATCCGAATGATATCGAGTCTTTGCAAGTCTTGAAAGATGCTTCCGCTACTGCGATTTACGGTGCGCAAGGAGCGAATGGTGTAATCATTATCACGACAAAGCAAGGAACTAAAAGCGGCCGGGTACGAGTATCTTATGATGGTTACTTTGGTGTGGCAAAGATGGCGAATAGTGGTTATGATTTGTTGAATGGATGGGAGGCGATGGAATGGCAAGCACAAGGTATGAGAAACGTGCGGGATTATCGCGGACAAACACCCACCGCTCATCCTCAATTCGGATCGTTGAACGATAAAGATGAATTGACGATGCCTTATGCGATTAAACCGGCCGGTTTATCAAAAGATCAAGTAATCTCGCAGTTTGGTAGTATCGATGCGTGGGTGGCTTCCTATAAACCGGATGGTAGTAATTCGTGGTCGCGTTCCGCTTATTATCAGATGTTGGAAGATGGATATTCGGAAGCGGAGGCCCAGAAAGGAACGAATTGGTATGATATGGTGACTCGTACGGGTAAAGTACAGGATCATCAGATCTCTTTATTAGGAGGTGGAGAAAAAGGAACTTACTCGGCTTCTTTAGGCTATACTAATCGGGAAGGAACGATTATCTCTTCTTTCTTTAAACGTTATTCACTGCGTGCCAACTCTACTTATAATGCGAATAAATATTTCACGATAGGCCAGAATTCCAATATCGCCGTAATGGAGATGGGCGGTGAGCGGGGTCGTCAAGGCGATGCGAGCGTATTCGCCCAAACATATACGATCCAGCCATGGGTACCTGTTTATAATGTAGGTGGCGATTATGCGGGATCACAGGCCTCGGAAGGTGGACGTGCGAATACGGCTTATCAGACAGCCATGAATCAACAGGATGATTGGACTCGTTTCATGCGATTGCAAAGTGCGGCTTTCGCCGAGTTGAAACCGATCAAAGGCCTGAGTCTTCGTACGCAGTTCAGCGTTCGTTTGATGGGTATGTGGAGCCAAGCGTTGAGTGAGAAGACGATCGCTACCAATAAAGAGGGGCAATCTCAAAATTATCTGGAGGAAAACGCGAATTGGAGGTTGGATTATCAGTGGACCAATACGGCGACTTATAAGACGAAATTCAATGAAGATCATGACGTGACATTTATGATCGGTACGGAAGCTATGAAATTTGGTGTGGGACGAAGCATGAAAGCCATTCGCTATGATTATATCTTCGAGAATAATCCCAATACATGGATATTAAACAATGGTTCTTCCGACAATATGAAGAATGAAGGAAAAATGTTTGATAAAAGTACGATGTTCGGCTTGTTTTTCCGTGGCGATTATTCCTATAAAGGTAAATACTTGGCAACTGTAACGGTTCGCCGGGATGCTTCTTCCCGGTTTGGCGAGGATAACCGCTGGGGTACATTCCCTTCTCTTTCTTTAGGCTGGCGTATGTCGGATGAGGTCTTTATGGAAAAGACACGTACGTGGTTGGATGATTTAAAGGTGCGTGCGGGTTATGGAACGACCGGTAACTCTAATATCGGAGCCTATAATTATGCGTTTCAATATGCGACCGGAAATGATTATTTATATGGAATCACAGGTGCGGATTCAGGGGCGTCTCCGGGCTATGCGATCTCAAATCTGGGGGATGTGAATGCTAAGTGGGAAACAACCAAGATGTTTAACGTCGGTTTAGACGTAACGGCGTTGAATAATCGTTTGACCGGAAGTATCGATTATTATATTAAGAAGACTTCAGATTTGTTGGTGAACGCTAACTGGTCCGCTTTGGCCGGTAACGCTACTAAGCCAAAGATCAATATTGGCGATATGCAGAATAAAGGTCTTGATTTCAGTGTGGGCTGGAGAGATAAAGTCGGTGATTTTAGTTACTCGGTAAACGCCAATATCTCAACCTATAAGAATAAGGTTACCCAATTAGGTTCTTCGGATCTATTTACGAATACGCGTTTGAGTAAGGTAAACATCACCACGGTAGGGCAACCGGTAGCGATGTTCTACGGTTATCAAGTGGACGGAATCTATACGAGTGAACAAGATGTGCTGAACTATAAGACCGCGGATGGAAAAACGATTTTACCGTATGCCGTGGCGGACGAGGCCAGCTTGAATCCTCAATCATGGGTAGGTCGTTATAAGATTCGTGACGTGAACGGAGATGGAAAGATTGGGGCGGAAGACCGTACGATTATCGGTAATCCGCATCCGGACTTCACGGGAGGTGTGAACCTTAGTGTTGGTTGGAAAGGTTTTGATTTGAGTACATTCCTTTATTTCTCTGTAGGTAACGACTTGTATAAACATTATCAGTATTATACGCATTTCGGGGCATTACAAAGTAACTTCTCTAAAGATCGCTTGGAAAACTCTTGGGATCCCGTTACAAACCCGGATGGTATCTATCCATTATGGGCTGGTACATCTAATGAAGGTACGGAGGCGGCTAATGAATCCAATTCTACTTATATAGAAGACGGTTCATACTTGCGTATGCAGACATTGACGCTCGGTTATACGTTGCCAAAGAGTATCTTGAATAAGATCAAATTTGAGAAGATTCGTGTTTACGGTCAGGTTTCCAATGTGTTTACATTAACAGGCTATTCAGGTTTGGATCCGGAGGTTCGTAGCAATAATGAAGATAGCAGTAACGATATGATGAAAGGTATCGACTACGGTTCTTATGGTATGCCACGCCAGTTCATTTTAGGCGTGAATATTTCTTTCTAAAAGGATTTTCGATAAGGATATTGATAACGATTAAAAAAAACAGTATGAAAAGACTATTTATATATTCAATGTTAGTGGCGTCTTCATTAGGAGCGATGACCTCTTGCTCTGACTTCTTGGATGTGAAGCCGGTGGGTGCGGTCAGTGAAGAAGAGTTACTGAATCAGGAAGGCGTAAATTATGCGATTACAGGAATGTATTCATCGATGCTTACACAGGAGTATTTTGCGGCTCCTTTGACAAATTATGCCTATGGCGATGTACTGGGTGGAAGCGCGAATAAAGGGTCTACGTTTACGGACCAGTCTGACTTTACGAACTTGGAAACGTATGCGATCACTACGGACAACGGATATTTGAATACCAAATGGAAAGTGGTTTATGAAGGTGTCTATCGTGCGAACAACGTGATTAATATGATCGATAAAATCAAGGACGAGCTTTCCTCCGTAAAAGGCGTATCAAAGGATTTTTATACCGAAGCGATCGCCCAAGCCCGATTCTTCTGCGGATTCTGGCATTTTGAGGGAATGAAATTATTTGGTGCCGCTATTCCTTACGTGGGAAGCGAGGAGTTCGCTAGCGATGTAAACCCAAAAGTTTCCAATGTGGATGAGTCTGGCAATTATATTTACATATGGGATAAGGTGGCCGAGGATTTACAGTTCGCTTATGATAACCTGCCGGATATTTGGGCGAGCGATAAAGGACGTGTCAATAAATGGGCCGCCGCCGCTTTCTTGGCAAAATTGAGGCTGTATCAGTCTTCACCCTATAACGGTACGAATGGTTCTTCCGATCATTGGGCGGATGCCAAGGCTTTATTGGAGGCTATTATCGCGAATGGGCAGGATAATAATGGCACGAAATTCAAACTAGCGGATACTTATGAGGATTTGTTTACGGCAGGTAGTGCCGATTGGAGCGGTGAGTCCGTGTTCGATATACAGCGGACTATCTCTGGTTCTCAGGTAATCACGAACTCTATCGAAGGTTCATGGCATACGGCTCCTCCGGGAGGTATGGGCACATCCGGATGGGGTTTCTATCAACCTTCCTATGAGTTGGTAAACTCACATATCGTAGACGAGAATGGTTTGCCGTATCTGGATAAATCATATTAAGATAAACCGGCGTTGACTACCTTGACAGATAATATTCCACATACGGATTTAGAGGTTTTTACCGATCCTCGTCTGGATATCAGTACCGGTCGTTTTGATGTCCCTTATTGGGACTGAACGGTTCCTTCTATCTTGGATGGGTGGGTACGTGATATCGCGAATGGTGGTCCTTATATGAATAAGAAGCGGCAACCGAAAAAAGCGGATAAAGGCGGTACGAGCGTATCTACGGAGACGAGTTCTACAGCCAAGAATTACCATTTGATCCGTTATGCGGATGTTTTACTTTGGTATGCCGAAGTCTTGATTCACGACGGAAATTATAAGGAGGCCGGGAAGTATATAAATGAGGTACGTGCCCGTGCGGCAAACTCGTATGTGAAGGGCGTTGATGCTGCCACGATGTTGCCCACTTCTACATCTTATGTCTTGGATGATAAAGTGAATGGGAAGTTGGATTCGAACGCTGCGGCTAATTATCGTGTAGGTTTGTATCCGGATTCGCAATTCAACAGCAAGGGTGGTGCTTTAGCCGCTTTACGTTTCGAGCGTAAATTAGAGTTGGCGATGGAAGGTCATCGCTGGTACGACTTAGCTCGTTGGGGAATAGCGTACGATGAGATAAGTAATTATATCACTTACGAGAAGAAGCATCTCGGAAAGTTTGCCAACTGCGTTTATAACGCTAAATGGGTAACTCTTCCGATCCCGAATGATCAAATCGTGACCATGGAAGGCGTTTTAGTCCAGAATGAGAATTGGAAATAAATCGTAGGTTAATAATCTGTATCGGTCAGGCATGTGATATGTCTGACCGTTTTGTATATTTGCGGCATGAAGTCAACAACCCGGAGGGTTTCGGTGTTTTTTAATAAACAAATAAAGAGAATAGGATGAGACTGGTGTATATTTATCATAGCGGGTTTGTTGTAGAGGCGGAAGGCTTCTCCATCTTGATCGATTATTTCAAAGATACGAATCCGGACCCGGCGAAGGGGTTTGTGCGTGGGGAGCTATTAAAACGTCCGGGGACGTTGTACGTATTGGCATCACATTTCCATCCGGATCATTTTAATCCGGACGTGTTGAAATGGAAAGAGGAGAAAGACGATATCAAATATATTTTCTCCAAGGATATCTTGAAACGCCGCTGGGCAAAAGCCGAGGACGCTTTTTATATGAAGAAGGGAGATGTGTACCAAGATGAGCATTTAACGATTAGGGCGTTCGGATCGACCGATGTCGGTATCTCTTTTTTGATCGAGGCGCAAGGTAAACTGATTTTTCATGCCGGAGACTTGAATAATTGGCATTGGAAAGATGAGTCTACTCCACAGGAAGTTGCGGAGGCGGAAGGGAATTACCTGAAAGAACTGGATATAATAGCGAAATATACGCAGGCGATGGATGTTGTCATGTTTCCGGTAGATCCCCGCTTAGGGACCGATTTTATGCGAGGTGCCCAACAATTCATCGACCGGATAAGGACCGGTATCTTTGTGCCGATGCATTTCTGGGAACGTCCGGCGGAGGTCATGGCCTTTGCCCCGTATGCCGAATCGAAAGGTTGCCGGTATGTTGTCCTTTCTGTACCGGGTGAGGGTACCGATATATAATATATTATTAATGTATAGGTTTTAGAAAACATATAAATTTATTTAGGTATGGAAGTTAAAGGCAGATTTGACCATTTCAATATTAACGTATTGGATTTGGAGAAAAGTATCGCTTTTTATAACAAAGCGTTGGGGTTGAAAGAGCATCATCGAAAGGTCGCGGAAGACGGTTCTTTTATATTGGTTTATTTAACGGATGAGCAAACCGGTTTCTTGATGGAGCTGACTTGGCTGCGTGACCGGAAAGAACCTTATGAGCTAGGCGACAATGAGAGCCATCTTTGTTTCCGGGTAGCCGGCGATTATGAGGAGGTACGTAAATACCACAAGGAAATGGGAGCGGTTTGCTTCGAGAATACCAAGATGGGATTGTATTTTATTAATGATCCGGATGACTATTGGATCGAGATATTACCGTTGCGATAATTCTCCATTATTATATAACAATGTTGCTTAACATAAGTTTTCGAAAAAAGAAGATAAAATGACAGGAATCTGTAAAATTTTCTTCAAATCGTATTGCAACTTGTGTTAAACCTCTTATATTTGCTACCCAGAAAGAGGAAAATCATTATTAATCCTAAATATAAAATCATGGAGAAGCCTTATGTAGTAGGTATCGATATAGGTGGTACCAACACTGTTTTTGGTGTAGTTGACGCAAGAGGAACAATCTTGTATAGTGGATCAATTAAGACTGGTAAATATGCAGACGTTAATGACTATGTAGCGGAATTAGCTAAAGGTCTGAAGTCTGTTATTGATCAGGCTGGTGGTCCGGATAAGATTAAAGGTGTGGGTGTAGGTGCTCCGAACGGAAACTTTTTCAACGGATGTATCGAATTCGCTCCGAACTTGCCTTGGAAAGGTAAGATTCCTTTGGCTCAATTGATCAGCGAACAGATCGATGGTATTCCTGTTGCTTTAACAAACGACGCCAACGCTGCCGCTATCGGTGAGATGACTTATGGAGCCGCTCGCGGTATGAAAGATTTTATCGTGATCACTTTGGGTACTGGCGTGGGTAGCGGTATCGTAATCGGTGGTAACTTGGTATACGGACATGACGGTTTTGCCGGCGAGTTGGGCCACGTTATCATGCGTCGTAACAATGGTCGTCAGTGCGGTTGCGGTCGCCAAGGATGTCTGGAGGCTTATGCTTCAGCTACCGGTGTGGCTCGTACGGCTCGTGAATATCTGGAAATCCGTAAGGACGAGAGTGTTCTTCGCGACTTGGATCCGGATGAAATCACTTCAAAAGACGTATACGACGCAGCTATGAAGAATGATAAGATCGCTCTTGAGATTTTCGAGGCTACCGGCTCTATGTTGGGAGAGGCTTTCGCTGATTTCGTAGCATTCTCTAGCCCGGAGGCTATCATTTTGTTTGGCGGTCTTACGAAAGCTGGCGATTTGATCATGAACCCGATTAAACGTTCAATGGAGAAAAATATGTTGAAAGTTTACGCAGGTAAGACTAAATTATTATTCTCTCAATTGAAAGAGAGCGACGCTGCCGTATTAGGAGCAAGTGCTTTGGGTTGGGAAGTAAGAGACCAAAGTGCTGGTTTGGAAGTCTAAATCCGGTTTTGCGTATAACGAAAAGACATTTGCGAAATAAGGCAAGCCGCATCTATATTTAGGTGCGGCTTGTTGTTTTTAATTGAATTATAAATCATAAAGTATGAGACATCCGTTGTATCAATTTCAGTTTTGCCCGGTTTGCGGGGCAAAAGCTTTCGTGGAACATAACGAGAAAGCGAAAAAATGTATGGCGTGCGGTTTTGTTTATTATTTCAACCCGTCGTCGGCTGTCGCTTGTTTCATAAAGAACGCTAAGGGGGAGTTATTGCTGGTTCGCCGAGGAAAAGAGCCGGCTAAAGGTACATTGGATTTGCCCGGTGGCTTCGTCGATATGTTTGAGTCGGGGGAGGAGGCCGCTCGCCGGGAAGTAAGGGAGGAGACGGGGTTGCATATCCAGAATTGCCGTTATTTGTTTTCCTTGCCTAATTTATATATGTATTCCGGCTTTGAGGTGCATACGCTGGATATGTTTTATGAGTGTTTGGTAGATGATTTCAATAACGTGCATGCGGAAGATGATGCCGCCGAGATCGTGATCCTTCGCCCGGAGGATGTGAATCCGGAAGACTTCGGTTTAGACTCTATCCGAAAGGCGGTACCGATCTATCTTGGTAAATATTGATAGAACTTGCCTTCTGTTTGGCGCATATTACTTATATTTGCGAATTAGAACGAATAGGCACTGAAGTAAGTGCTTGTATTAAAAAGCAAATGAGTGATGAAAAGAATACTTATTCCGCTGTGTCTGGTAGTAGGCAGCCACATGGCAAGCGGGCAGAGATCGTATCAATTTGATGCGCCGAACCGTTTGTTTGTCGAAGGCAAGGAGTTGTTTAGTTTGAAGAATTATTCAGGTTGCATCGATAAACTGGAGGCGTATAAACAGCATTCCACGGATGCCGACTTGATTCAAGAGGCCGATTATATGTTGGTTTATTCCGCTTATGAGCAAGGCCGTCTCAATGCCGTTGAGTTATTGAAAGATTATCTGGATGTGTACCCGGCTTCCCGTCATGCGGACGAGGTGAACTTCTTGATCGGTTCCGCCCATTTCGGACTGGGAGAGTATCAGAAAGCTATCTTTTGGTTTAACGAATCGAACATTGATATGCTAAGTCCGGAACAACAGGAGGCTTATTGTTTCCGTTTGGCTTATTCCTTGTTGCAAACCGGGGATATGGAGAAGGCCCGTGGTTATTTCGCACGGATCGAGCAGATCGGAACGAAGTACCGGGAAGCATCTACCTATTATGTCGCTTATATCGATTACGCGACCGGTAAATACAACAATGCCTTGGTGGAATTTACCCGCTTGAAGGACTTGTCTGATTATAAGGAGCGATCTTTGTACTATATCACGCAAATTTATTTTATACAGAATAAATACGAGAAAGTGATCAGCGAAGGCAAGGAATTGTTAGCCTCTTATCCGGATAGCGAGAACAATAGCGAGGTTTACCGTATCATGGGTAACGCCTACTATCATCTGGGAAATGAGGATCAAGCGATTAATATGCTGAGTAAATATGTATCCTCGACGGATAGCCCGTTGAGGGGCGATTTATATATCTTGGGCGTATGTTATTATAATAAGGGTAATTACAGTAGCGCCGTGAACGCTTTGGGACGGACCGTTCGTGAGAACGACGCCCTTTCGCAGAACGCTTATCTGTATCTGGGGCAAAGTTATCTGAAATTAAAAGATAAGAATAACGCCCGTATGGCCTTCGAGGCTGCCGCGACTTCTTCTTTCGATAAGCAAGTGAAAGAGGCGGCTATGTATAATTACGCTTTATTGATCCACGAGACCGCTTTCACGGGCTTTGGCGAGTCGGTGACAATCTTCGAGGATTTCTTGAATGATTTCCCGAATTCCAAATATGCCGATAAGGTAAACGATTATCTGGTGGAGGTTTATTTGACTACCAAGAACTATCAAGCGGCTCTGAACTCTATCGATAAGATCAAGCATCCGAGTACGAAGATCTTGGAGGCGAAACAAGATATCTTATTCCAGTTGGGAACGCAGGCGTTCACGAATATGGAATTGGATAAGGCGGTCGATCTTTTCAGCCGTGCGATTTCGTTGGGCGCTTATAATCTGGAATCTCGTAACGACGCTTATTTCTGGCGTGGGGAATCTTATTATCGCCAAGGTGAGTATAACAAGGCGATTTCCGATTATCGTACCTATTTGAATAATACCCGCCAACGTAATACGGATATGTATGCCTTGGCACATTATAACTTAGGTTACAGCTACTTCAAATTGAAAGAGTATGGCGAGGCGTTGAACCGCTTCCGTCAATACGTGAATTTGGAAAGCAATCAGCAGACTCCGGCTTATGCGGACGCTTATAATCGTATCGGCGATTGTTTATTCCACAACCGTCAGTTCGCTATGGCGGAAGAGAATTATACCCGTGCGGCGCAATTGCAACCGTCCGCCGGAGATTATTCGGTGTATCAGAAGGGCTTCTTGCTGGGATTGCAGAAAGATTATAAGGGAAAGATCAGCGTGATGGATCGCTTGATCCGTGAGTTCCCGGAATCACAATATGTGGACGATGCCTTGTTTGAGAAAGGACGTTCTTACGTGTTATTGGATAATAATCAAGCGGCTGCGGCAAGCTTTGAGCAATTGATGCGTGATTTCCCGCAAAGCAGTCTGGCTCGTAAGGCCGGCGTACAGCTTGGTTTGATTTACTTCAACGACAATCAGCCGGAGAAAGCGGCCGACGCTTATAAGAGCGTGATTAGCAATTATCCGGGTAGCGAGGAGGCGAAAGTGGCCTTGCAAGACTTGAAGTCCGTATATATCGAGCTGAACGATATCAATTCGTTTGCCGCCTATGCGAATTCGTTAGGTGGAAATGTTCGTTTCGAGGTGAGTGAGCAAGACTCCTTGACCTATCTGGCGGCCGAGAAGTTATTTATGCGAGGCGATAATGAGGGCGCTCGTCGTAGCTTGACGAATTATTTGCAAACCTTCCCGCAGGGAGCGTTTAGCTCGAACGCTAATTTCTATTTGGCAAGTATCGCTTTTGCCAAGAAAGATCTGGAGGAGGCGAAACGTCTGTTCTCGTTGGTATTGGAGAGCGGTGATACGAAATTCAGGGAAGAGTCTTGGGCTCGTAAGGCTGAGATCGAGTATCTGGATAAGGATTACGCCGCCGCTATGGAAAGTTTCAAGCATCTACAGGCGGTAGCGGAGAATCCGGAGAATAAGGAGGCCGCTAAATTGGGCTTGATGCGTTGCGCCGAGTTGACCGGTCAGCCGCAAGAGGCTTTGCTTGCCGCCAACGATTTGCTGAAGGAACCGAAGCTATCTCCCGAGATTATGTCCGAGGCCCGTTATGTCCGTGCGAAGGCTTATATCAGCTTGAAGCAGGAGAACAAGGCGTTGGCCGACTTGAAGGAGATCAGCAAGGATACCCGTACGATACACGGGGCGGAGGCTAAATATCTATTGGCTCAATTGTATTATGATAATAAGGATGATAAGAATGCCGAGACTGTCTTGATGAACTTCATCGAGAACGGTACGCCTCACCAATATTGGTTGGCACGGGGCTTTATCTTGTTGGCTGATATTTATATCCGCCAAGGTGATGATTTCCAAGCTCGTCAATATCTGACCAGTTTGCAAAACAACTACAAGGGCGATGATGAGATCGCCGCGATGATCGAAGACAGATTGGGTAAACTAAAGAAATAAAAGAAAGCGATGAAGACTATATATAATGTAAAGGCGTTGTGTGTGGTAGCTTTGCTGGGTTCGGCTGCTGCTGCGAGTGCGCAAGAGGATGTTACGAAAGAAAAGAACCTGAACCGAGAGATGACGCTTGAACGGGAGTATGATCCTTCCGTGCAGGACGCTAGCAAGGTAAATACGCTTCCCGTGGTGAAAGAGCCGGAGGTTCGTAAGATCCCGATCGATTACTCGAATTATACGATCGCCGCCGATCCGCAGAAAGAGATTAGTTTGTTGCCTTCCGGAAATATCATGACGCAGATGGACTACAACAAGCGCCGGGGATATTTTAACTTTGGTGCCGGTACCTATCTAAATATAAATGGTGATTTGGGATATCATATCTTGAGTACCGAGAAGGATAAGTTGAATATTTGGTATTCGCATCGTTCTACGAATGGAAAGGTGAAATATATCCAGATGGACGATGAGAAGGTAAAGGCGAAACTCAATGACAATCTGGGAGGCATTAATTTCAAGCATGTTTTTGATAAGACGATATTTAGTATCGGTGCGAAGTACGGGTATTCGGCGTTTAATTATTATGGACTGCCTATTGCGGATGCTTGGTCTATGATGGCAGAGGGTAGTTTGGATAGAGTGGATCGGGAAACAAACCAAGTAAACCAGACGATAGCTGCTAATATAGGATTTGAGTCGAAGGAAGATGCCCCGTTCGGATATTTGCTGGATTTAGGTTATATAAATTTCTCCCATAAATATGGGTTGAACAAGAATATAGATGGACCGACGGAGCATACTTTAGAGGCGAAGTTTGATTTGAACGCAGGTTTTAATGGGAATATGCGGATTGGCTTGGGTGGATTGGTGGAGTATTTCAACTACAACTTTCCGGAGGCAGCTTCTAATTCGTATGTTTATGAGTTTAAGAATCATGCCGAGGTGATGTTATCACCATATTATAAAGTTGAGGGTGATAATTGGAAAATCAAATTAGGTGCGAATGTGATGCTGGCTACAGGTGATGACGCGGAGTTCATGGCCTCGCCAAATATTGCCGCTGATGTGGAGGTTGCTGATAAAACGGAGCTATATGTAAAGGCTGACGGAAAGCTTTACTCCAACAGCATGTACGATATGTCACAGATCAACCGTTATCTGTATCCAATGAAAGAGTTGGCTCCTTCTCGTAACTGGTTGAATGCTATCTTGGGTATCCGGAGTGGCGTGGCACCGGGATTTTGGTTCGACGTGTTCGCTGGTTATAAGATAACTAGTAGCGATGTGCTTTTCAGTCAAGTGGCCACATCTAAACCTGACTTTTTTTCCAATTTCAGTGAAGCGATACCGGATGTCGATACTAAGCAGCTTTTTGTAGGGGCTAACTTGAAATATAGCTATCAGCAATTGCTGGATATCTCTTTAAAAGGGATGTATAATAATTGGAAGGCAAATCAAGGGGATGAGAGTGTTGAACTAAGCCATGCTTATGGAAAGCCAGAAATGGAGGTTAACGCAAATGTAACCGTGCGTCCGATCGATAAGTTATCTGTTGCCTTGGATTATTATTTGGCCACCGGACGTTATGCTTTTGTAAAGAATTACTGGGAAGCTGAAAATCACAGTAGCGTGTCTGCGGGAGCTGGCGAATACAAGATGAACAACATCAACGAGCTAAACCTAACAGGTACCTATACCTTCAACGATACCTTTGGTGTTTACGCTAAGTTGAATAATATCCTTTGCCAGAAGTATGAGGTATATTACGGATATCCTTTGCAAAGCTTTAGTGCGATGATTGGCGTGAATATCAATTTCTAACACTTGAAATAGGAAGGATGGGTGACATAAATATCAAACAACTGGAAAGCCTTCGCTGGAGGATGCGGGTGATCGAGACGCTGACCGTGATTGGGACGGCATGGATCGCCTTGGCGGTTTACCAGAAGAAGGAAGAACTGGTTTATTATTTGGTGGGAGCCGTAGTCCTTCTATTCTTGTTAAAGTATTATACGCAATTCCGTCTGCGAAAAAGACAGTTCGTCTCTAATCTCGTGGAGCAGCGGACGATGGAATTGCGTTTCCAGCGGGATGCGATGCAAGCGGAGTCGGAGAAACTATCCCGTGCCCTTTCTGCCTTGGCGGACGCTCAAGACGAGTTGGTTCGTAAGGAACGTCTGGCATCGATCGGCCAATTAACGAAAGGTCTGGTGGATCGTATCTTGAATCCCTTGAATTATATCAATAACTTCGCTCATTTGTCTGCCGCATTAGCGAAAGATATCAAGCAGAATATCGATGAGGACGAAGAGACCGGTAAACACGATAATTATAATGATACGCAAGAACTGCTGGTTCTTTTGACCGGCAATCTGGATAAGATCGCCAAGCATGGTGATAACACGGTGCGAATCGTAAAAGCGATGGAAGAATTGCTGAAAGATCATTCGGCGAATCGAACCTGCGTGGATATTAATGATTTATGTAGGGTCAATCTGGATATCTTGCGAAAGAATTACGCGAAGGAGATCGAGAAGAATCAAGTAGATCTATCATTCTCCGGGCTTTCCGTACCGTTGACAATCGAGGTGAATATCGATCAGATGGGAAAAGCCTTGTCGCAGATATTGGATAATAGTATATATGCGGTCTTGAAGAAGGCCGGAGAGCCGGGATATCAGCCTTCTGTCTCGTTGGTATTGCGTATTCAAGCGGATAAGTTGCAAGTGGTTATCCGTGATAATGGCGTCGGTATAGAAGAAACGATAAAGACGAAAGTCTTTTCTCCGTTCTTTACCACCAAACCGACCGCGGAAGCGGCAGGAACAGGTCTTTACTTGAGTCGGGAGGTCGTGTTGAACCATAAGGGTACGATCGCTATCGAGTCTGAGAAAGATAAATATACGGAAGTTACGATTACGTTGCCTATTTATAGTTAGGAAAGGAGGTTCATCATGATACAGGATTTACATACCGAGATCGATCGGTTAAAAAGGCGGATTAAACTTTGCGAACGGGTTACACTGGGTAGCTTGGTCGGTATTTGTGTATCTGTGAAGTTCGGTCATCAAGAATGGATCGGATTACTTTTCTTGATTCTGTTTTGCCAGATCTCTAAGTTCGTTTTCAAGCGGAAACTCAAACAAAAAGAGTATTTGGTAAAAGAGGTAGAGGAGCGTACGCAGGAGATCCGTTCGGAGAAAGACGCTATCCAAGAGGAATCCGAGAAATTGGCGGCGGCTTTGAAAGCCTTGGGTGAGGCGCAGGACGAGCTGGTCCGTAAGGAACGGATGGCTACCGTAGGGCAATTGACCCAAGGTTTGGTGGACCGTATCTTGAACCCACTGAATTATATCAATAACTTCGCGAATCTGACATCGGGGTTGGCCAAGGATCTCCGGGAAAATCTGGATAGTCAGAAAGAGCATCTGAAACCGGATGTGTATGACGACTCGGTAGATTTGCTGAATATGATGACCAGTAATTTGGAGAAGATCTCCGAGCATGGTTTCAATACGGTCCGTATCGTTAAGGCGATGGAGGAATTGCTGAAAGATCGAAGAGGTAATCTTACGCTTACCAACATAAACGGATTATGCCGGATCGCCTTGGATAAATTGAAGAAAACGTATGAGCAGGATATTCAAGAGAAGAATATCCGGATTGTTTTCGATAATTTGACGTTGTCTTTGATGATGGAGGTAAACGTGGAGCAGTTCAGTAAGGTTCTGGCCGGGATATTGAAAAATTCCATGTATGCCCTGTTGAAGAAATCGGAGACCGTGACTTTTAGTCCGGAGATATTCCTTGGATTGAAAGTCAATAAGGATATGCTGGAAATAACGATCCGGGATAACGGGTCCGGTATCGACGAGAATATAAAAGATAAGATATTCGCTCCTTTCTTCACAACAAAGACAACGGGGGAAGCGGCCGGCGTAGGGCTTTACCTATGCCGTGAGATCGTGCAAAACCATCGGGGAACCATCGAGGTGGAGAGTAAGAAAGGAGAATATACCCAGTTTCTAATTACGATCCCTGTATATCAACCGAAAACAATTACACCGCCTAAAGAGGAGGAATAGATATGGAAGACCAGAGTAAGGAAATAGAACGGCTACGTTTGCAAGTGAAGAACTTAGAGAAATTATCTTCTTTAGGTATGTTGAGTGCCGGGATCGCGCATGAGATCCAGAATCCGCTCAACTTTGTCATCAATTTCAGTAAGCTGTCCTCTAAGTTAGTGGATGACTTGGAAGATATTTTAGAAGAAGAGAAAGATGTCTTGCCTCCGGAATCTTGGGAGAAGCTGACCGCCTTGCATGAGGAGTTTAGCGAGATCGTTAACGATTTGCATGGTAACTTGAAGAAGATCGAGGAACATGGAAACCGGGCGACAAGTATCATCCGGGGTATCTTGCTTTATTCCAGAGGGAAGGATGACGAGTACATCCCTACGGATATCAAGAATCTGGTGAAGGAATATGTTTGGCTGGCTTATCATTCGATGCGAGCGAACTATAAAGGTTTCAATATTGCGATCCGGGAGCATTACGAGGAGGGGCTTCCGATGCTGAAAGTGATCCCGCAGGATTTGAGCCGTGCGGTATTGAATGTCATGAATAACGCTTGCTATGCGGTCTATAGTAAATCCAAGCTCTCGCCGATCGGGTATGAGCCGGTTATATCCGTGGATCTACGGAAGGAGGGAGATTCTTTAAGATTAAGTATCGAGGATAATGGTATCGGTATGCCGGAGGATATCCGGGAGCAGATATTCTCCGCGTTTTTCACCACGAAACCGGTGGGAGAGGGAACTGGCTTGGGGCTATCTATCACTCGATCCATTATAGAGGAGAAGCATGACGGGAAGATAGAGGTGGAATCGAAAGAAGGTGAGTTTACCCGTTTCATATTCCTTATTCCATTAACGAAATAAACAGAAGAATTATGGCGATCAAGATATTAAGCGTAGACGACGAACAGGATCTGGAAGCGTTGCTAACCCAATATTTCCGTCGGAAGATCCGTAAGGGAGAGTATGAGTTCTCCTTTGCCCATAATGGCTTGGAGGCGTTGAGGATGATGTTGGACCATCCGGACTTTGATATCATATTGAGCGATATCAATATGCCGGAGATGGATGGCTTGACATTGCTGACGAAGATTAACGAGATGCGTAACCCGGCCTTGAAATGTATCATCGTATCGGCTTACGGGGATATGGAGAATATTCGTACCGCCATGAACCATGGTGCTTTCGACTTCGCTACCAAGCCGATCGATATGGAGGATCTGGAACGTACGATCGAGAAGGCGGTCGAGCAGATTTCTTTTATCAAGGAGGCCCAAAAGGAACATCATCAGCTAGAGGAGATACAATACGACTTGAACGTGGCACGTGAGATACAGCAATCTATCTTGCCGAAGCAGTTCCCTCCGTTCCCACAATATAAGCAATTCGATCTTTATGCGACCATGAGTGCGGCGAAAGCCGTGGGGGGGGATTTCTATGATTTCTTCTTGGTGGACGATAATCATCTGGGTTTTACGATCGCTGACGTGTCGGATAAGGGGATTCCCGCTGCTATTTTCATGGCGATCAGCCGTACGGTGATCCGTGCTACGGCGCTTAGGCAGCTTTCCCCGGCGGTCTGTATGAAGGAATCGAATGATCTATTGTGCCGTGAGAGTGTCAATGGGATGTTTGTCACTACTTTTTATGCGATCTTGAATATCCATACGGGCGACGTGGTTTATTGCAATGGGGGGCATAATCGTCCGGTTTGGATTCGTAAGAACGATAAGGTATCTCTTTTGCCGATGACTGGTGGGATGGCCTTGGGAGTCGTGCCGGGATTAGCTTATAAAGAACAATCCTTGAAACTGGAAGCGGGAGACAGCTTGTTCCTCTATACGGATGGAATCAGTGAGGCGATGAACCTGCGGAATGAGCAATATGGAGATATCCGTTTGGTAGAGGCTTGTAGCTCCGTAAAGAACCAATCCCCCAAATCCATGATCGAAGGTATATCTGAATCCGTCCAATCATTCGTGAACGGCGCTACGCAGAGCGATGATATTACGATGTTGGCGCTGACTTATAAAGGATAATCATTTGGATAAAGGTAATTTCTTAAAGTTTACTTATATGAAAAAAGCATTTTCTGTATTTTTATCATTTCTTCTGTCTGCATGACTATACGATTACTCCCATGGAAGATTGAAATCTAAAGAAACATAAATTCATTGTATATCTTGTAGAGACGGGGCACGCCCCGTCTCTACAAATTACGATGGGCAATGTTAGGTGCTAAGAATGCCCATTATAAGCACTTTATAATGCCCATTATAAGCCTTTAACGATGCCTATTATGACGAGCTTACGTTATAAGTTGTAAATGAGCATTATACAAATAAACGCTATATCAAGAACAACTAACTTCATAAATGCATAAAGTCGAGTTACTTGTACTTCTAGAATTTATTTGGGTACGGGTGCTCTGTCTTCTTAATGGTTGTACATATCCTTATTATAAAAATCCAGTACCTTGATCGCCATATCGTAGGCCGCTTGTGCCGGGCTTTCCGGATTGATCTCTATCGCTTGCAGGTAGCTGTTGAGGGCTAGGCGTACGTTGCCTAGTTTATAATGAGCTTTTCCGAGGAGAAACCAAGCCTCGTCGGATCTCGGTTGCTCCGTGAGGTAAGCGTCCAAGAGCCGGATCGCTTCTTCTAGTTTATTCTCTGAAATAAGTCGCTTTATCTCTTCCATATTTTTGAATAGCTTTTTGATTTTGTCCCGCGAAGGTAAATAGAAACGCATGACTATATATATAATGTATAGGAAAAAACGCTTTTTTAGTGACCGATATACCGCGTACGTTAATTATTTGTGTAAGTTTGCACCCGATTTCTAACCAGCAAAAAATAGATATGCAAAAGAATTTGGTAATAGTGGAGTCACCCGCCAAGGCAAAAACCATCGAGAAGTTCCTCGGAAAGGACTATAAGGTTATGTCTAGCTATGGTCATATCCGCGACTTGAAAACGAAAGATTTCAGTATAGACCTCGAACACAATTATGCCCCGGAATACGTGATTCCCTCTGACAAGAAGAAACTCGTGACCGAATTGAAGAACGAAGCGAAGAAAGCCGAGCAGGTTTGGTTGGCTTCCGATGAGGACCGGGAGGGAGAGGCCATCTCTTGGCATTTATATGAGGTATTAGGATTGAAACCTGAGAATACGAAACGTATCGTTTTTCATGAAATTACCAAGAACGCTATATTACATGCGATCGAGACGCCGAGAGATATCAATATCGATTTGGTGAACGCGCAGCAAGCCCGTCGTATCTTAGACCGTATCGTGGGTTTCGAGCTATCCCCCATTCTTTGGCGTAAGGTGAAGCCGGCTTTATCCGCGGGGCGCGTGCAATCGGTTGCCGTACGTCTGATCGTAGAGCGGGAGCGAGAGATCAACGAGTTTGTCTCGGAGGCCGCTTACCGTGTGATCGCCAGCTTTATCTTGCCGGATGGTACGACAATCCTCAAGGCAGAGCTGAACCGTCGTTTGAAAGATAAGGAAGAGGTGGAGGCATTCCTTGAATCTTGCAAGGACGCTTCTTTCACGATCGATGATATCTCGAAAAAGCCGGTGCGCAAGACACCAGCCCCTCCTTTTACGACATCTACCTTGCAGCAGGAGGCCGCCCGTAAGTTGGGTTATTCGGTCTCGCAGACCATGATGATCGCCCAACGCCTGTATGAGTCCGGATTGATCACGTATATGCGTACTGACTCCGTGAACTTAAGTGATTTGGCTTTGGGGACGGCAAAAGAAGCTATCTTGGATACCTACGGTGAGAAATATTATAAATTCCGTCAATATCATACCAAGAGCAAGGGAGCGCAAGAAGCGCACGAGGCGATTCGTCCGACCTATATCAGCCATGATGAGATAAGCGGGACCGCTCAGGAAAAGAGATTATACGAATTGATCCGCAAACGTACGATCGCTTGCCAGATGGCGGACGCCGAGTTGGAGCGTACGACGATCTCCGTAGGCATCGGCGGCAAGAAAGAGAAGTTCGTGGCTACCGGTGAGGTCATTACTTTCGACGGTTTCCTTCAGGTGTACCGCGAGAGTTTTGATGACGAGAATGAGAAGGAACAGGAAAACGGCCTTCTTCCTCCGGTTACCTTGAACGAGGTATTGAGTATGAAGGATATCGTCGCTACCGAGCGTTTCACGCAACGTCCTCCCCGCTATACGGAAGCAAGCTTGGTTCGCCGTTTGGAGGAATTGGGAATCGGTCGTCCTTCTACCTATGCTCCTACGATCCAGACGATTCAGAATCGAGAGTATGTCGTGAAAGGGGATAAGGAAGGAACGGAGCGTACTTATAATATCATAACCTTGGCTCAGCATACGATCAAGGAAGTCCAAAAGACGGAGATCGTAGGAGCGGACCGGAATAAGTTGATGCCAACCGATATCGGTACGGTCGTGAATGATTTCTTGATGGAGTATTTCCCGGGCGTTATGGATTATAACTTCACGGCGAGCGTAGAGAAGGAATTCGATGCCGTAGCGGAAGGCGAGATGGTATGGACGGATGCGATCGATAAATTCTATAAACTATTCCATCCGATCGTGGAAGAGGCAGCCTCTGTCCGTACGGAGCATAAAGTGGGTGAGCGTGAATTGGGTATCGATCCGAAGAGCGGCAAACCTGTTTTCGTGAAGATCGGTCGTTATGGCCCAGTCGTACAGATCGGGCAGGCGCACCCAGAGGATAAAGAGGCTCCTAAACCTCAGTTCGCAACCTTGATGAAGGGGCAATCTATCGAGACGATTACTTTGGAAGAAGCCTTGAAATTGTTTGATCTACCCCGTACGATCGGTGAATATGAAGGTAAGGTCATGGTTGCCGCTGTCGGACGTTTTGGCCCGTTTATCCGTCATGACGGAAAGTTCGTATCCATACCGAAGGGCTTGAATCCTTTGTCGATAACAGCCGAGGAAGCTATCGAGTTGATCGAGGCAAAAAAACAAAAGGATGAGCAACGATTTATCAAGAAGTTCGATGAGGACCCGGAAATGGAGATCTTGAATGGTCGCTTCGGCCCTTATATCTCTTATAAGAAAAAGAATTACAGAATCCCTAAGACGATAGAGAAACCGGAGAACTTGACCTTGGAGGAATGCCAGAAGATAATCGCCGAGGCGGGAGAAAAACCTGCCGCGACGAAGAAACGTACGACACGGAAAAAGGCTTGATTATAGCTCTAAAAATTCATAGTTATGATTTACTAAACTCATAACTATGAATTTTTCAAAACATAACTATGATTTTTTTAGACATCGATACCCGTAAATTCTTTTAACGCATATCCGATCAAGAAGCTTAATGCGGCCACGCTAAAACTAAGTACTGCCATCTCGGTAAAACGCTTCCGGAAACTCTCGCTTCTCGCTATGGAATAATAATAGTTGAAAAGGGCGATGATGCTTAACGCTATGATGAGCATAAGCCCTAAAGCCATTAATACGTTCGATATAAAGATAAATGGAGCGACCAAGGCGACTACCGTAAAGATATAAGCTATTCCCGTATAGATCGATGCCTTAACAGGATGTTTCCCGTTTTCATTTCCATTCTCGGACTTGGTAGATAGATATTCGGAGGAAGCCATGGATAATGCGGCGGCTATTCCAGTGATGCTTCCGGTCAACGCTATTAATCTAGAGTCGCTCAAGGCAAGGGTAAAGCCTGCTAAAGCACCTGTAAATTCTACCAAAGCGTCATTTAGCCCCAGTACGACAGAACCCATATATTCCAACCGTTCCTCATTGATCAAGGCGATCAACCTCTGCTCATGCTCATCCTCGTCACGTGCGATTTGTTGCAAATCCGGATACTCATCATAAGAGGCGTAATCATTCTTGGCGCTTTCCTCGCTACCTTCCATTAGCTTAATGGCGAAAGTAATCCCCAAGATACGTGCCAACCAGTAGTATTTGGTGACGCGTAATTTATTCGGGGAGATCTCTTGCCCCGTATACTTTTTCAGGATCGTATAATGTCCTTTCTCGTCATTCGCTATCTGTAGTAATACTTCCTTGTTGCTTGGATCTTTCTCGATAGCGGCGAGTTGCGTATAGAGAAGGCTCTCCGTGATTTCATTTTGTTGAAATCGAAGGAGAGCCTTTCTTGTTTTCTCGTTTATGTTCATCTTCTATCGTTACATTCTTTCCGGGACCTCGATGCCTAATAAATCCATACCGGATTTCACGATCTTAGCTACATTGGCGGATAAGACTAAACGGAAGTTCTTCAATTCCGGATTCTCTTCGCGAAGGATGGAGAAATCGTGATAGAATTGATTGTATTCCTTTACCAGATCATAAATATAGTTGGCGACACAGGCCGGGCTGTATAGCTTACCTGCCTCTTTCACGATCTCTGCATAATCGGCGATCATTTGGATCAGGTTCTCTTCTTTCTCGGAAATGGCGAAAGTAAGCGGTAACTGCTCCGGTAATGCGATGCCCTGTTCCGCTGCTTTGCGCAATACGGAACGGATACGGGCGTAGGTATATTGGATGAATGGTCCCGTATTTCCGTTGAAGTCGATAGACTCTTTCGGATTGAACGTCATATTCTTGCGAGGGTCTACCTTTAATATGAAATATTTCAAGGAGCCAAGACCTACGATACGGGCGATATTCTCAGCCTCTTCCGGAGTCATCTCGTCCAATTTCCCTAATTCTTGGGAAATCTCGCGTGCGGTACTGATCATCTCGGCCATCAAATCATCGGCGTCTACGACCGTTCCCTCACGGCTCTTCATCTTACCTTCCGGTAGCTCTACCATTCCGTAGGAGAAGTGGACCAATCCCTTGCCAAACTCGAAGCCTAACTTATCCAATAAGATCGATAATACTTGGAAGTGATAATTCTGCTCGTTCCCTACCACATAGATCATCTTATTGATCGGGTAATCATCGAAGCGCAGCTTGGCGGTACCGATATCCTGCGTCATATAGACGGAAGTTCCATCCGCACGAAGCAATAATTTCTCATCCAGCCCGTCTTTCGTCAAATCAGCCCATACGGAGCCGTCTTCACGACGATAGAAAATCCCTTTCTCTAGGCCTTCCATCACCTTGCCTTTTCCTTCCAGATAGGTTTGAGACTCGTAATAAATCTTATCGAAATCTACGCCCATCATCTTATAGGTCTCGTTGAACCCGGCGTATACCCAATTATTCATCATTTCCCAAAGCGCACGCACCTCTTTGTCTCCGGCTTCCCATTTACGAAGCATCTCACGGGCTTCCGCCATCAAGGTGGATTGAGCCTCGGCTTCTTCCTTGGTAAGGCCTTTCGCTTCTAACGCATGGGTTTCCTCTTTTAATTTGTTGCTGAATAATACGTAAAAGTCACCGATCAGATGGTCACCCTTCTTTCCGGTAGACTCTGGGGTAGCTCCATTTCCCCATTTCTGCCAAGCCAACATGGATTTACAGATATGGATACCACGATCGTTTACGATATTCGTCTTTACGATCTGGTTACCGTTCGCTTTCATGATCTTCGATAAGCTGTATCCTAATAAGTTATTGCGGACATGGCCCAAGTGAAGCGGTTTATTTGTATTGGGAGAGGAATATTCGATCATAACCAAAGGCGATTGCTCGGTAACCGGAATGATACCGTAAGCGGGCTGCTCATTGATCGAGTTTAGTAAATCGATCCAGCAAGAGCAAGCGACCGTCAGGTTAAGGAATCCTTTGATTACATTGAATTCAGCTACCGCTGGCTCGTTTCTCAACAAGTACTCACCGATTTCCTGAGCGGTCTGCTCCGGAGATTTCTTCGAC
Organism: Parabacteroides sp. AM17-47; assembly: GCF_003434625.1. Taxonomy (NCBI): domain Bacteria; kingdom Pseudomonadati; phylum Bacteroidota; class Bacteroidia; order Bacteroidales; family Tannerellaceae; genus Parabacteroides; species Parabacteroides sp. AM17-47. The sequence continues at coordinate 13,976 of NZ_QTLI01000029.1, read as the reverse complement.
ATGCGAAGGAATGGGAATACGACTAGGGTCAAGTGCCCCTTGAATTCTTTTTTCGTTTTTTGTAACTGCACTTGGCTAGCGGTGACATCCGCTCCGTACAGCTCTTTGATGCCGGCTATGATAGCCCCGGTAATCTGTTGTTCGATAACCATATTCGTCTAACTATAATTCGGATTTTATTTGTACGCGAAGGTACACAAAAAAAGGATACAATTTGCATCGTATCCTTCTTCTATAGAGAATAATGGTGTTTCTTATTTGATTAGCTCGTTCAATTCAGCACCAGCCTTGAACTTCACGGCCTTGCGAGCTGCGATTTCAATGGTTTCTTTAGTTTTCGGGTTAACACCTTTACGAGCGGCCTTCTCTGACACAGAGAATGAACCGAAGCCAAGTAGAGCGACTTTACCGCCTTCTTTTAATTCGTTAGAAACTGTGTCAACAAAAGCTTCTACTGCCTTTTTAGCATCCACTTTGCTGAGACCTGATTTTTCAGCGACTGCACTAATAAATTCTGATTTGTTCATGATGGTTTGACTGTTAATATATTAAACAAAACTATGATAACCGATAGACGGCTCCAAATGTAGTTTTATTTTGAAATATCACAAAAGAAAAACCTACTTTTTTTACCGATTTACATATGTTTTAGTATTATTATGGGCAAAAACGGCTAAAATATATTTACCTTTGCCGCTAAATTAACGTAGTATATGATGAATCAGACAAATTCGGGGTTCTTGAATAGTATCCCGCCGGTAACGAAAAATCTTATCATTATAAACTTGCTATTTTGGGTAGCCAGCCTTGCACTGCCGAAAGTCGGCGTCGATTTAGTGGATTTATTAGGGCTTCACGTCCCGGGTGCTACCGACTTCAAGGCTTATCAGATCGTTTCTTATATGTTCATGCACGATACCCATTCGTTTGCGCATGTGTTTTTTAATATGTTCGCCGTTTATATGTTCGGCCGGGTATTGGAGAACGTATGGGGCCCCAAACGTTTCTTGATTTTTTACTTCGTGACGGGTATAGGCGCCGGTTTGGTACAAGAGGTGGTATGGTTCTTTAATTTGCGGGATGTGATCTTCGCTAGCCAAGACATGATAAACTTGAATGGAGCCCAGATTATCAGCAAAAGCGAGTTCTTGAATTATTTCGTGACCATTGGCGCTTCGGGTGCCGTATTCGGAATCTTGTTGGCATTCGCGATGATCTTCCCGAATGTTCCTTTGTACTTGATGTTCATACCGATCCCGATTAAAGCCAAATATTTCGTAATATTTTATGGTCTTGCCGAACTATTTATGGGTGTGGCTAGTTTTGGTGGCGATACGGTAGCGCATTTCGCTCATTTGGGGGGTATGTTATTCGGTTATTTCCTAATTCGTTATTGGAAAAAGAAAGATGCAGACAATGGACGGTATTTTTACTAATTTGAAGCGTATGTTTCAGTCGGGTAATATCCTGTCGAAACTGATATATATAAATGTAGGCTTGTTTATCTTGATACGTTTGGCCAGCGTATTGTTTATGCTCTTTAATGTGCAAGGGGTACCTTTTTTGCAGTATTTGCAGTTACCGGCTTCTCCGGAACTTTTGCTCTTCCGTCCGTGGACGTTGTTTACTTATATGTTCACTCATTTTGACTTCTTGCATATCTTGTTCAATATGCTTTGGTTGTATTGGTTCGGGGGATTGTTCTTGAATTTCTTCAGTGAGCGGCAGTTGGGAGGCTTGTATATATTGGGAGGTCTTGCCGGTGCGGTATTGTTTGTCCTTGCTTATAATATTTTCCCTTATTTCCAGAACGTGGCTTCTTTTAGCTATTTGATGGGGGCTTCGGCATCTGTTATGGCGATCGTTTTCGCCGTGTCGTTTTACCGGAAGGATTTGGAGATTAATTTATTCTTGATCGGAAGGATCAAATTAATTTATTTGGCTATCTTTACGCTGGTGATCGATTTGTTGGCGATGACTTCTGATAATGCGGGAGGACATATCGCCCATATCGGCGGGGCTTTGTTTGGTATGTGGTTCGCTTCCCGTATTCGTAATGGAAAGGACTTGACCGCTCCGATGAATCGGTTGATCGACTGGTTCGTGAATTTGGGCAAACGGAAACCGAAGATGCGTGTGACTTATAAACGTAACGAGACGGATTATGAGTATAACGCACGCAAACATCAGGAGTCGGTGGATCTAGATACTATACTGGATAAATTGAAACGTTCCGGTTATGAGAGCCTTTCCGCTGAAGAGAAAAAGCGACTTTTCGACGCCAGTAAGAAATAACAGATACTTATGAAAACTCTACGGATTTTTCTTCAATTCTTATTCGTCGTAGCGAATGTGGTGGCTGTCGTATTGTTGATAGTCTCGGCTTATTCGGATCGGGTGTCTCCTGAGACGAGTATGACGTTATCTTATCTGGGATTAGCCTTTCCTGTCTTATGTGTAGTCAATCTTTGCTTTATTATCTATTGGCTGTTCTTATGGGAATGGAAGTTCTTATTGATCGGCATATTCTCCTTCTTGTTATGTTGGGGTCCCGTGAAACGCTATTTTCCGTTTCACTCGCATAAGGATGTTCCTCGGGAAGAGGTACTGAAGGTGCTGACTTATAATGTGATGGCTTTTGGGTACAAGAATCATACGAAGATAGCTCCGAACAAGATTATCCAATATATCGCTAACTCGGACGCAGATATTGTTTGTTTGCAGGAATATGCCACGGCTAAATCAGAGAAGAGCCTTACTGCCTCTAAGATCTATGATGCGTTGAGCATGTATCCTTATCGTTCCGTATTTTATCAAAGCTCCACGAAATTCCAGAGTTTCGGCATCGCTGTGTTCTCCAAATATCCGCTGTCGAATTCCCGGATGGTGAAATACGATTCGGATTATAACGGCTCTTCCGTACATGAAGTGAACATCAAGGGAAAGAAGTTGACCTTGATTAATAACCATTTGGAATCGTTTAAACTGACGATGGAGGATCGGACCCGTTATTCATCCCTTATAAAGAGCTTTAGCTCGGATGGGTTGGACGATTTGAAAGGAGCGTTCGAGCAAAAGCTAGGACCTGCTTTCCGGATTCGGGCTAAGCAAGCGGAAGCGGTATCAGAAGAGATTAAGAACGCTAAAGGAGATTATGTCTTAGTATGCGGTGACTTTAATGATACGCCTATTTCTTATGCGCACCGTACGATCCAAGGGGATTTGATGGATGCTTTTGCCGAGTCTGGCCGGGGAATGGGTATTACCTATAATCAAAATTTCTTCTGGTTCCGTATCGATAATATCCTGCATTCCCCGAACATGACCTCTATGAATTGTTCCGTGGATAAGGTCGCTTATTCAGACCACTACCCGTTATGGTGTTATTTGAAACTTGAATAAAAGGGTTTCATCACTCGGATTCTGCGTTCTGCGCAGCGTCAAATACGTCGGCGAACAAGTTCTCGACAAAGAAGAAGGTAGCGTTACAGAATAGCTTAGGATCTTTGATCAGCGCTATCGTATTGCTATCCCCATTATTGGCGATCACATCTTCCGCTTTATAGGTCTTGTACTTTTTATCGTTTAGCGGATCGTATTGATATACGATATCGCTCGCCTCGATCGTGTATCGGTTGTCGAAGCAGGTGATACGCATTTTATATTTAATGATAGTCTTGTCTGTATCATTCAACAATAATTCAACCTTAGAGCTTACGAAGATGGTCCCTTTGTTCTTGTTCGAGTTTACGTTGGATAAGAAGACATCTTTTCCATAAGATTTCTTAGCCCATGCGTTAATAGCGTTGAATATTTCTAGTTTAGAGGTATTCTCGATCTCTACATCATCACTATAGCATACCTTCCCGTTTTTCATGGGGGCGCATTCGTCTACCTCGCCTTTATGCCCCTGCGCCATGACTAGCACAGGGAACATCATATATATTAATAATAGAATCTTTTTCATAAATGCAACTCTCTTTTTCGTTATTTGATCCATACATTCGTAATCTCGCCGATTAACATCGTTTGCTGTCCTTCGGAGGTCTCGCCTTGTTTACGGCACTCGATAATAATCCATGGCGCATCGGCAGATGTGCCGGGCTTGGAGAAGGATAATCGATATACGTCGTTATTGCCAATCGCTTTATAAGCAGGACTATCTTTGGATATGGAGATTGTACTGATCGTTTTACCGAACATATTGCCTATGCCTTTCCATTCAACGTTTGCGTCGGTCGTATTTCCTTTTACGGCTTTGATCTGTAAAGCGTTGTCCGGTAACATTTGGAGGATCGTGCTAGGTATTTTGTCCGCTTGGAACGCTACGAAACCTTCCATCGGTGCCACAGGTCGTGTTTCCCGTTGCGGAGCGGATACTGGTTCTACCGGTGCAGCTGTCAGCAACTGTGCGCCTAATGCGTTGGCTGCGCTATCGAACGTCTTATCCGCGAAGTCAATCGTGGCCTTACGGAACTTACCGCTGATACGGTTCAATTTCGTCTTGCTCTTATTCAAGGCATACTCGTCCGTGATCCATTCCTCGGCTAGGTATTTCTCCGGCTCGTTCTGGTAAGACACGTTATATTCATATCGGATGCCCGCAAGTTGCAGGGTACAAGCATGTTCCTTGCATTCAATGATAATACGGTATTTCATCATCGCCCGATCGAGGGATAAGGCTGTGCTGGAGAATACTATATATTCTTCCCCGATAATGGCGATCTCGCCTTTTGCCTCATTTTGATAAGCTACTCTACTTTCCTTTGTGTTAAAATTTTCTTGTCCCCATTTTAATAGTTGTTGGTAGATTTGTGCCTTGCTTAAAGAGGGGGCATTAATCTCTCGGGTAAAAACGACTTTACCGTCTGCAACCGGAACGGCCCCTGCCAGATAGTGTTGATCCTCTTGCGCGAATAGCAGGGCGGGGATAAATAACAGAGCGAATAATAACTGTTTCATGGTATATTTTCCTTATTATTTTAGCCCCAAAGATATACATTTGCGTTTGAAATAAACTATGAGCGTGACAAATAATTATACTAATTGCTCTTTATCAAAGAAAAAAAGTCTATATTTGCACCCTGTGAAAAAACGAATATAAATAATGTAATAACATAAACCTAAGATTCAGATGCAAAACAAAGGATTTGTAAAGGTCTTCGCGGTGTTACTTACGCTTGTCTGTTTGTTCTATTTGTCGTTCTCGTTCGTGACGCAACATTACAACAGTAAAGCCGCTGAGTATGCGGGTGGAGATCCTGCGAAAGAGAGTGCTTATTTAGACTCACTATCTACTCAGAAGGTATGGTTAGGCTATACGCTTAAGCAATGCCGTGAAATGGAAATTAGTTTAGGTCTTGACTTAAAGGGCGGTATGAACGTTGTCCTTGAGTTGAACGTGGCGGATGTAATCCGTTCGTTGTCTAACAACAACCAAGACGAGAATTTCAACAAGGCGTTGGATTTAGCTTATGCGCATCAAGCGACTAGCCAAAAAGATTTCATCGACCTTTTCGCTGAGGAGTATAAGAAGTTGGATAGCGGCGCACGTCTTTCCGCTATTTTCAGTACATTCGAGTTAAAAGATAAAATCACGCCCCAGAGCTCAGACGCTCAGGTTGTTTCTGTTTTGAAACAAGAGTTGCAGAGTGCGATTGATAACTCATTCAACGTATTGCGTACTCGTATCGACCGTTTCGGTGTGGTTTCTCCGAACATCCAACGTTTGGAGACAGCGGGTCGTATCTTGGTTGAGTTGCCGGGTGTGAAAGAACCGGAACGTGTTCGTAAGTTGCTTCAAGGTAGCGCTAACTTGGAATTCTGGGAAACTTATAAGTTGCCGGAAATCTATCAACAATTGGTTGCCGCTGATAATGTATTGGCTACTATCCTAAGTAAGGAGGCTTCCGCTGATTCTGTTGCTACCGATAATGTTGAGAAAATCGCTGATGCCGCTGATGCGAATGTAAGTGAGGCCGATTCTTTGTTGGCTGAGCTCGGTCAAGATAAAAAAGATACGGAAGCTAATCAAAGCATGGAAGAGTTCGCTAAGCAACATCCATTATTTGCATTATTGCAGATTAGCCAGTACAACGGTCAGTTGTCTCCGGGTTCGACGGTAGGTATCGCTCAAGCAAAAGATATGGAGAAGATCAGCGAATACCTGAACATGAAACAAGTGAAAGAGGTATTGCCTCGTAACTTGGCTTTAAAATGGGGTGTAAAGGCGATCGATGATAAAGAGCAGTTCTTTGAGTTATATGCCTTGAAGGTAACGAACCGTGACGGAAGTCCCGCTTTAGGTGGTGACGTAGTAACAGATGCTAACGCTGACTTTATGCAACAAGCCGGTCGTTCAGAGCAAATGGTTAACATGGTTATGAATGCCGAAGGCTCTAAGGCTTGGGCTCGTTTGACGAAAGAGAATATCGGTCGCCAGATCGCTATCGTTTTGGATGAGATGGTTTATTCCGCTCCGAACGTAAACGATGAGATCACGGGAGGTCGTTCACAAATCACCGGTCACTTTACACCGGAAGAGGCGAAGGACTTAGCGAACGTATTGAAATCGGGTAAGATGGCTGCTTCCGTACATATCGTTCAAGAAGACGTCGTTGGTCCGTCATTAGGACAAGAGGCTATCAATGCCGGTGTGATCTCTTTCGTGTTGGCATTGGTGCTGTTGATGATCTATATGTGCGCATTCTATGGATTGGTACCGGGATTGATCGCCGATGGTGCTTTGGTATTGAACATTTTCTTCACGATGGGTATCCTTGCTTCTTTCCAAGCGGTTCTTACCTTGCCGGGTATTGCCGGTATGGTGTTGACGCTAGGTATGGCAGTCGATGCGAACGTATTGATCTATGAGCGTACGAAAGAGGAACTTCGCGCCGGTAAGTCTTTAGGAAAGGCGATCGCCGACGGTTACAGCAATGCGTTCTCCGCTATCTTCGACTCAAACTTGACATCTATCATTACCGGTATCGTATTGTTCTATTTCGGTACGGGTCCTATCCGTGGTTTCGCTACGACGATGATCATCGGTTTGTTCGCTTCCTTCCTTACAGCCGTGTTCTTGACTCGTATCGTTTATGAGGCATTGTTAGCGAAAGATAAATTGAAGAACGTGACATTCACGACTTCTCTGACGAAAGACTTGCTGACAAACCCGAAGATCAATTTCTTGGGTGCTCGCAAAGTCGGTTATTTGATTCCGGCCGCTATTATCGTATTGGGTGCTATTTCTATGATGACGATCGGTTTGAATAACGGTATCGATTTCACGGGTGGACGTAACTACGTGATTCGTTTTAATCAAGAGGTGAAGACAGACGATGTTCGTAATATGCTGGATGCCCAGTTAGACGGTTCTGTTAGTGTTATCCAGATCGGTACAGCGGATCAAGTGCGTGTATCTACCAACTATAAGATCGAAGACAATGATCCTACGGTAGATCAAGAGATCGAGAATAAATTGTTTGAGGGCGTGAAGTCCTTACTTCCGGAAGGAACTACATTAGATGAGTTCACGACTACTTTCATACAGAGTTCGCAGAAGGTGGGTCCTAGCATGGCAGACGATATCAAGAATAGCGCTATCTTAGCGGTAATCTTCGCCATGATCTGTATGGCCGCTTATATCCTGCTTCGTTTCCGTGATGTGTCATTCTCTGTTGGTGCGTTCGCCTCTGTTGCTACGACTACATTGTGTATCATTTCTTTCTATACTTTGTTATGGAAGGTTCTTCCGTTCTCAATGGAGGTAGACCAGACGTTTATCGCAGCTATCTTGACGATTATCGGTTACTCTATCAATGATACCGTGGTTGTATTCGACCGTATCCGTGAGACGATCGCTTTGTATCCGAAGCGTGATCGTTATCAAGTGATCAATGATGCGTTGAACTCTACCTTGTGTCGTACATTTAATACATCATTGACTACGTTGGTGGTTGTATTGTGTATCTTCATCTTGGGCGGTAGCACGATCCGAAGCTTTACGTTCGCTATCTTATTAGGTATCATTATCGGTACATACTCTACTTTGTTCGTCGCTACTCCGATCGCTTACGAGTTGCAGAAGAAGAAGATCAATAAGAAAGCTGCTGCTGAGAAAGCCGGAAAATAATATATTTCTTTAAGGATTTTATGAAGATCCTCTATCTTTCCTGTGTAAACGGAGAGATAGAGGATTTTTTTATGTATTAATTCTTAAGGAGATAAAGTATGAATGAGAATGATTTTGTGGTGGGTGTACTTACGTATATCACCTGCCTGCGTGAGAAAAAGCGTTATTCCACGGCGAAGAGTTATCAAGATGCGTTGAGGTCGTTTAAATGTTTTTGTGGCCGGGAAGAGATTCCTTATGCGTATATTAATCGGGATACACTTTTGCGTTATCAATCTTGGCTGTTGGCCAAGGGATGTGCTCGTAACACGGTATCTACTTATATGCGCCGGATTCGTCACATCTATAATTTAGCGGTAGAGGTGGGTGAGGCTGCCTATATTCCTCATTTGTTTAAGCATGTGTTTACGGGGGTTGAGAGTAAACGTAAAAAGGCGTTGCCTTCGGAAAGCTTACGCTTGCTGATGACAAGCCCGGTGACAGATCCACAACAGAAGAGGACCCAATCAGCCTTTTGCCTGATGTTTTTGTTTTGCGGGATGGCTTTCGTGGATTTGGCGCATTTGCGAAAGGAGGATATCAAGGAAGGGATCTTGTCTTATTATCGGCAGAAAAGCGGATCCCTTATACAGGTGGAGATCCCAGCGGAGGCACAAGGGCTGCTGAATGAGTTGGCAGCCGATACAACCGAGGATTCGCCCTATCTGTTTCCTTTTTTAGAGGGAATGAAGACCGGTGAGGATGCCTACAAGGAATATAATACCGTATTAGGAGGTTTTAACCGCAGATTGAAAATACTGTCGGAATCCATTGGCATTCATACTCGGGTTACCTCATACACGATTCGTCACTCTTTCGCCACGACCTTGAAGGAGCAAAACGTACCGATTGAGATGATCAGTGAACTGTTAGGGCATAAATCTATCAAGACTACGCAAATATACTTGAAGAGTTTCTCTTTAGAAAAACTCTCAACCGTAAACAAACTTTGTTTCGAGAGTGTGTATAATTATGCGCCGAAAGTAGGGTGAAGAAAAGTACGCTACTTGGCGAGTAGCCAAACTGACTGCTACTTGGCGAGTAGCCTTAACAAGAGGAGTGAAAGGATATTCCTTAGTTGTAGAGACGGAGCGTGTCCCGTTTCATCCCCTTACAATGGTATTTTAGTTACTATCAGGCGGTGGGAGACGGAGCACGCTCCATCTCTACATGATGTTATATGGAATTTACTTCGGATAACGTGATGATTTCGGGAATAACGAGGCCATTTCGTTTCTATTGCCATGTCTATACATCAGAAATAAGAACGAAGATTTAAAGAGAATTAAGGTTGAAACACAAACAAAGCCTAATGTTTGCTTGTGTTATGTTATTTTTTACTACATTTGCGGCATGAAATGAACGCTACTCGCCAAGTAGCATGAGTATTGAAGGGATGCAAATTTTCAGTAATTCCTTTTTTGTTTTCACATAAGTATTTATTTATCAGGGTATTACAAGAATATCTTGATAAGGCTCTGAATTATCTTCCTCAATGAATATCATGACAAGTAATAGCTCTGATAGAGCTATGGTGCATATACGCAATCGCCGTAGTCAGGAGGCTGTACGCTGGTACGTACTGACGCTTCCTACCGCTGTTGGGGGACGTGATAATATCTATTCGTCAAAAGGATTAGATGCCGAGCTTTCTCGTCGTAAACGTTGTGGGGAACCCTTGTTCGAGTACTTTGCCCCCTCGTATGTCGAGGCTCGCAAGGTGGGAGGCAAGATGGTCAATACGAGGAAGCCTCTTTTATACAACTATGTGTTTATCCATGCTTCGGAGAATGAGATTTTCCGTTTGAAACGTATCATGCCCTTATATAATCTTCTTCCTCGGGTATCCGTGGGCGAACACTCTTATTTCCCTTACCTGTCAGATCATGAGATGGAGACCTTACGCTGGATGGCAGAATCTTATTCCAATGAGCTTCCGGTGTACGTACCGGATAGCGGTCGCTTGCTGAAAGGTGACCGTGTACGTATCACCTCGGGTTCTTTCATGGGGATGGAGGCTGAGGTGGTGGTGCAACCGGGTGGAGGTCATAAGGATGTCATGGTACGTATCCTTGACTGTATGTGGGTTCCTCTATTTGAGGTAAGGCAAGGCGAGTATGAGCTGATCGAGTTGAATACGAAAGGCAAGCACGTTTATACCCATTTGGATAACGATCGTTTATCGGAAGGTATGCACAAGGCGTTGGGGCGTTATTATCTCTCGGGCAAATTGGGAAAGGAAGACGAACTTTTGGTTCATGAGGTGCTGAAGGGCTATGCTTCCCTTCGTGTGGAGACCGACGTGATGCGTTGCAAGGTTTACTCATTACTCCTTCCGGCCTATAAGCTGTTGGATCAGGAAGAGGAGTTTGAACGCTTGTATTCCACCCTACGCAATATGCTTCTATTGGTTAAGGCAGTGAATTCTCGTGCCTTGCTACTCGTCACGCTTTACGGCTGCACGAATAGCAACCTGTATTACCGTATGGCGCATGAGCTGGTAGATCCCTGGCGGGATGACCCTTCGCCTAAGAGAAGCAAGGCCTTGTTGATACAGCGTTTACACGATTACGATATTTGGCTAAAACATTAAATAGTAGACTGTCATGAGAAAGGAAAGCGAAATTCCCTCCGGTATCCGTTTGATGCTATTGCTGAAAGGGCATTTGAGAGAGATCATGAATCGTGAGTGTGCGAATCAGACCTCGATCCATTTATATTGTACGGGATCTTATTGGGTCGCGTTCGAACGTTCCGCTTATCAATTGCGTCGTGCCTTTCCGGATAGTGAGATCACGCCGATGCGCCTGTACGCTTATCCTTTTCCGGTTGTCATGGTTTCCGTAACGGATCGTTCCCTTCGTTTGTATGAACGAAAACATATAGCTAAGCAGAACGGGGCGGATTACAAGTTATTGACTGTACCTGAACTCTCCGCTCCCGCCTACCAAGCGTGGCATACGAGGGAGGTGAAGGGACTCCCTGCGTTAAACTAATCGGAAAACTCGTTCACGACATTAAAACAGGGACAGGATTTCGACGGGTCCAAGTCTTGATGTCCCACGATTAGGGCTTTGGGGAATCGCTGATGCAATTCACGAAGCAAACCCTGTAGGGCTTCTCGTTGGGCTTCCGTTCGGGTATCCATGGGAGTCTTTCCATCGTTGGCGAGTCCTCCGATATAGCAAACCCCGATACTGTACCGATTGTGGTTCTTACAGTGAGCGCCCACTTGTTCAAGGGGCCTACCGGTCTCGATCGTACCATCGGTCGGGATAACGAAGTGATATCCGCAGCCTTTCCAGCCGAGAGAGCGATGCAGACGGTCGATGTCCATCATCCGTAAAGTGCTGCCCTGCCTATTGGCAGAGCAATGCACGATAATCAACGTGATGGTTCTCATCCGATCCAACCGCTAGCGGCTCCACCGGCAGCACCGGTGATGACCAGTTCGACAATACGGATGATGTAGAGCAAGACGCTCTTCCAATTTGTTTTTTTCATACTTGTAGTCTTTAAATAAATGAATAAAATAAGCTTCATGGTTAAGAGCCGTATTTCTCAATGGTAGGATTTAGATCTCATCGGGAGATTCTGAGTCTCCTTTCTTCAACGCTGCCAAGTCTACCGTGTCTTTATTCTCCTTTACCGCCTTCAGCGAGGCGGCTTGGATCGCGCGGCTGGTTACTAGGTTGAATTCTGCCTTAGAACGTAGGTTCTCGAAGTCTATACCCGGATTGAATAGAATGTTCACTGCCTTGATATTATCGCTGGAGAAGTCCTTGAGTGTAGCGGCCGGCTCGCAGGTGATGGAGATGCTAAAGATTCCTAGTTCGCCGAATTGTACCTTGTAGCCGTTCAGCAATTGTTCCACTAGACATGAGCAGGTGTCGCTTACCACGCCTTTTACCGTGCCGCGTGTGAAAACACCGTTGTGATCTGAGATGTGCTTCACGAAATCATCGAAACTCATCACTTTCGTCACTTGGTTCTTGGCGTACGCCTGTTCCTTTGCTGTCTCATCCAGTGGACTTTTCCACATGTAAGTTGAATAATTAATCATACTTCTTTTTTTAAAAGATTAAACTTATTGTTGACAATGCGAAAGTACAACCCCCGGATAGCGAAATCAAATCCGTTGATAACCGTTGACAAACTGTTTACTTTTCATTGACAAACGATTCATATATACCTTATGTCTGATATAACGATTACCATACACGGCGGCAATAACCAGATACTCCCCAACGCTACGGAAGCCATCCAGAACTTCTATGTGGGGGAATATTGCGGGGAGACCTCCCTAGAAGAGGGGGACGGTAGATCCGGTCTCATGCCTGAAACGATCCGTTTTCGTGCCTATATAAATAAAGAAGAGGATCTGGAACGCTATCTTGCGCAGATCGTCGAGTGCCGGACGGTTACCGAGTTGGCCCAAGTCATTCTGGTCATGCAAGAGAACGAGCTGAAAATAACCCCCGAGGAGATGGTCAAAGAGCGTTTCATCCGCCTCTTTCTACCCATCACCCCCCGAATCACGAAGGGTAAAAGCGTCAGCAACATCCGTGCCCGTATCAACGATGCGTGGAGCAGTCGTCTCAGACACCGCTCAACTGGCCGTTTTTGAGAAGATATACTGCATATGCCCGAGGATATATACTGCGTTAGGTAATTGATATATACTTCATAGGGCAATTCATATATACCTCGTTTTCCAAGGGAAACGAAAAGTGATAACCTTACTGAAAAAATTACGATATGACAGAAAACCATGAGCGGGCGGAACAAGCACGTTTCGTCTTCCATATCTACGGTTGCAATGTGCAGATCGTGCCCAATGCAACCCATGCGATCCAAATCATCCACCAGGGTGATGGTACGATCTTGCGGACGGAAAGCTGTATTACGCCCGCCGCTTCGGGACGCCACGAGTCACAGGCACCGCCGTTGGGAAAAGTTAGGGCATTGAATATAAAACAAACAAAATACAAATGATGGATTTTCATAAGGGCAGATGGCGATTGGCCTTAGGCCGTCTGGTGAATTTGCGGTATATCAACCGTTGGATCATTTTTAGTGCGGACCTTTTCGTCTCGCTCTCCGTGTCGTTGCTGGGCGTACTAGGAATGTTCTCCATTCTGCATATACGTATTGGAGAGTCTGATGTGCTGAAAGTGGGCCTCTCCTCATTTGTGGCCAGTATCGTTTCGTTCTTGCTGTTCAAAGCATATCATGGGGTTATTCGCCATTCCACGCTGCGTGGCTTGTGGCGGATCGGTGGTGCTGCGATCGGCAAGTCGCTCTTGATGTTCCTGCTGCTTTGGCTGTTGAAAGCCCGTTTCAGCCCTTCTATCTATTGGTTGGGTGGAATCATGGACAGTACGTTGACGATCGTGATGTTGGTCACGTTGCGTGTCTTCGTGATCAATGTCTATAACAGCGTCCTCCTGCAACTCGGCAAGAAACGCAAGCGGGTACTGGTCTTTGGCACGGAGGAGGAGAGCGTGATGATCGCCACATCGGCGAACCGTCAGGTATTCATGCAGAATTATAGCATCATGGGCTTCCTTTCCTTTGGCAATTCCAAGAAAAGCATCCGGATCGCGGAGTTACCGGTCTACCAGATCGAGAACGTGGAGGATCTGTATCGCTTGATCCCTCGCAACAGCTTGGATGGCGTTCTCTTCCCCAATATAAAGGTTGCCCATCAGGAGCGTGACCGTTTGATCCGTTATTGCGAGCAGGCCTCCTTGAAGACATTGGTAGTCCCGGAGATGGAGGAGCTACGTGGAGGTGAGGCGAA
>NZ_QTLI01000028.1:0-48558 GCF_003434625.1 Parabacteroides sp. AM17-47 | reverse complement strand
CCTTCGTAGTTCAAAGTCGGGTGGTTGTCAAGATGATTTTTCTGGTTTGGTGTCGTCTTTTAAGCTGCCGCATAACATTGTGCTAACAGCGAAATCAGCTGTTATTTTCTTCAAGTATATCACCTTGCGAACAAATATAAAAAAAGTGCGGTACACCACGAACGGCGTACCGCACTTTTTTCGGCAAATCGGGCAGGATTTAACATTTATAGCTTGAATCCCTTGCCTTTCCTTTGCGGTTGTATAGGTCGGCGTATGTTCTGCCTTAACTTCTCGAACTGTTCCTTAAACCACTCGGCAATGGGCTTTCGGTCGATGGCAAGAACCAATTTAGCCCCGTCCGTGGGGTCTTTCAGCACTTGGAAACCTGCCCTTTCGGTCGTGAATTTCCGTCCGTGTTCCTCCGAGTAGAGTTCCCCTGCATACTCCAACGGTTTTCCCTTGACGAGCGTTGCGGTCTGCCTTTCATCGAACCCGACAAGGCGGCAAAGGTTTTCGATACGGAGCATTTCACGGAAATAGGGAAACCATGCCGCAGCCTTTGCGATTACCGTTTTCAAGAAAGATATTTCCTCCTTGTGCTTCGTTTCCTTGTCCGCTATCTCCCTGCGGTGCTTCCGTTCTACTTCCGCCATCTGTCGGCTGTGGTCTGCCTGCATGGTCTGTATTCTGTCTTGCAGGGCTTCGATGGTTTCCTCGTGGTCGGCTACCTCCCTATGCAGGGCGGTGTTCTCCCTTTCCAGCGTCTTGACCTTGTTACTGCCGAAAAGAGAACCGACACTCTCGGCGATGTTGGCGGCTGCGACGGTTGCCGCCCCTTTCAGCTTCTCGGTCTGTATTTCTTTTTTCGCCCGTCTTAGTTCTTCCCGTGCCGTTTCTTTCTGCTGCTGCAAATCCACCACTTCCGCTTTGAGGTCGTCGGAGAGTTTCTGTATATCCCGATAATACTGCTGCGTGGACTTGTGACGAGCTTTCGAGCCGTCTATGCCCCTTTGCAGCCCGTATTTCGCCATCGCCACGGCATAGGTATCTTGGTAGGACTTCAATTTCAGCCGTGTCATAATATCGTCTGCGCACAGCCTCACGGTGTCGGTCGGCTTCTTGCGGTATCGCTTCTTCGTCTGTTCCTCCCTTTTCCTGCGCTTTCGCTCTCCCTTGACGATGGGGACGAGTGTAACGTGTATGTGCGGCGTTTCCTCGTCCCTGTGCAGGTGAGCCGCCACGATGTTCTCCTTTCCGAACGTGTCGGCGAAGTATTTCAGATTGTCGGCGCACCACTCGTCCAAACGCCCCTCTTCCTCTATCCGCTTCATGTCCTCGTGCGTTCCCGACACGTTGATGCGGATTGCCCGTACTTGGTTGCTTCCGATTTTGCGTGTCAGCCCCGCTTCTTCTAATCTCTGCTGTATAGCCGCCGAACGGTCTTTCACCCCGTCGGGGTATTCGATAAGCCTGCGGTTCAGGTGCGTGCGTGTGGGGTCGGCGTTCTTCGGTATGATGAAACGCTCGATATGTGCGGTCGTTCCGCTGTCGCTGCCGTGCGCCTTTTCCATGTGTAAAACTACGAAACCCATATATTTTTCCTTTCTTCCTTGACTTGTGAAACAATGATTTTCCGTATCTTCGGGGGCGGCAAATGCCGTCCCCGATGGGGTGTGCAGAGGGGCTTGCCCCTTGCCTTATTGGGGAATTTTCAGCGATACGTAGTATTGCGGCTCGGAAAATTCCCTAATAAGCTACGGTATTTTCTCCGCAAATACCCTGCGGCGTGCCGTCCGTCTGCCCGTCTGCCTTTCGGCGGTGGCTGTCCCTGCCGCCTGCTTGCCCGTAACCCCCACCTTATTATTTTTCCCTTTCGGTCGGTGGTGGGCGGCGGGGCGGTCGTTTCCGTTTTCAAAGGCTCTTTTGCACGGGGCGGTCGGATACAAGGTTTTCCCGATAAATACGCTCGCAGCGAAGCGAGAGGAAGATTTATCGGGAAACGGCGCAGCCGCCTGACCTTTTAGCCGACATAAAGCCCCGTGCTTGCTTTGCCTTTGTAAACGGAAATGATTGCTCCGCTTTCCTCTGAAAAGAGGAATAGAACCTGCAATATATATCACCATAGTGATAGGTTTGCATGTTTGCATGCCGGTATGTTGGTACGTTTGCATGTTGGTATGTTGATATGTTGGTGTATCATCATGCTTTCCAACGGCTGTTGGGCTTGCCGTCCGAAACAACCGACACGAATACCGTCGTTTTCTCTTTTCGCCCGTGTATAATCCTCTCTAATAATGCCCTGCGGACTTTCGCCGCCCCGAACGACTCGATACGGAAAGCGAGGGCGGCTATCGTTTCGAGGTTGTAAACCTCGATGTAACTTCTCTCCGGTAAGCGGATAAGGCGTTTTATGCCGTACTCTTTCAAAACTCCGCTTTTGCAGAGTGCCTTTATCCCTGCCCGAACCGTCGGGGCGATAACCCCGAACAGTTCGCAGATTTCCCGCTCGGTCATGGCGGTTGCACCTATATCGCTCGGCAGGGAGATATTGCCCTGCCCGTCCATCGTGATAATGTTCCTTTCTTCTTTCATCGGGATTCTGTTTTTAATTAGATGGCTCGGCAGATATTCTTCTCCATATCCTCCAACTTGTGCGACAGGGTTTCCATGTCTTGGCTTATCTTCTGGGCGGTGATTTTGGCGTAAATTTGGGTGGTCTTTATGTTGGTATGCCCCAAAAGACGGCTCACCGTTTCGATGGGTACGCCGTGCGACAGAAGCACGGTCGTGGCGTTCGTGTGTCTTGCAACATGGTAGGTCAAACGTACCTTGAAGCCGCATTGTCTGCCTATCTCTTTGAGTATCTTGTTGCAACTGCCGTTACTCGGAACGGGGAAAACATGACCGTCCCGAGCCAGTCCCTTGTATTTCTCTATGATACACTTGGGAACGTCCAAAAGACGGATGTTCGATTCGGTGTTGGTCTTCTTTCTTCGGGTGATTATCCAAAGGTTGCCGTCGAAGAATGTTTGCAGGTGGTCGGCGGTGAGGTTCTTCACGTCCGAATACGCCAAACCCGTGAACACCGAAAAGACGAACAAGTCCCGTACAAGTTCATGGGTGGCATTCTTCATGGGTGCGTCCATGAGCGTCTGTATCTCCGTTTGGGTGAGGTAGCCCCTATCCACGCTTTCGGGAGAGTTGATATATCCGGCAAAGGGATTGAACGGCAAACGTCCGTCGTTTCTCGCTATCGAAACGATGTGCTTCAACGCAATCATGTAGCCCCACACGGTATTGGTGCGGCATTTCTTCTCCGTGCGCAGAAAATACTCGAAATCGTTGATGAACGTGAGGTTGAGTTCCTTTAACGGGATGTCCTCACGCTTGTAGGTATGGGGCAGGAACTCCCGAATATGGTTGCAGACCGTCCGATAACGGGTAAATGTACCCTGCGCCCTGCTGTGCCCGACTTTCTTCTCAAACTCGGCGTTGTGCTGCTCGAACAGCTTCAGCAAGGTTTCCTGCTTGATGCCGATACCAAGATAGGCGTCTTTGAGTTTGGCGGCGGTAACATATCCGTCCGTCTGCATTAACTCTTGATAGCGGCGGTTTACCTCCACACGGATTTTATCTACCGCAAGGTTGATTCTCTGCGCTTCGACGCTCTTGCCCGAAGCACGGCTGTTTTTCACGTCCCACAACCGTGGGGGAACGTCCATCTTGCAACTGAACTGTTTAATCTCGCCGTCCACCGTGATACGGCACATTAAAGGCAGGTTGCCGTTCGGCTTCTCGCTGCCTTTCTTCACGTAAAATAATACCTTGAATGTACTTCGCATAACTCACTCCTTTTTTTGGTTACAAAATTAGTTATTAGTGAGTTACCGACTGCTATGCAAAATTACGCAAATCACAGAAACAGAACCATTTAGCAAGAAATTCACACCCGTTACGGGGGTAATGAGGTGGTAACTGAACTCTTGCGCTGTTTGGCTTCGAGGTGGTATTTCGTTGGCTCTGCCCCATAGAAAAACAAAGCGTAACGAACACTCTATCAGCTAATTCGCTACGCTTTGCCCAAATTTACTTTTTCGCTATGTGTTTATTTTAAGTTATTGTCAGCGGTGGGAGACGGAGCATGCTCCGTCTCTACAAGCCGTACAATGCATTCTTGTTTATTTGGTTATGAACGAAATTTAGAAGACTACCTTGTAAGAATATAAGTTGGCCCAGAATCAATCATTATTGGTCTATATCCCATATAATCCTAAAAATAGGTTAGCGAAAGGAGTGCGCACTTGAGTATTCTTATTATTTTTGCGCTCTTAAAAGTAAATACATGAATTTTGATATAGTGTTTGTGTTGCTGGCCCTGATCGGCATGATCGCAGCCTTGGTATGGGATAAGATGCGGCCGGGAATGGTTCTTCTGACAGTGGTCGTGTTTTTTCTCTGCGTAGGCATTCTTACTCCCAAGGAGATGCTGGAGGGCTTTAGCAATAAAGGGATGATAACCGTAGCCATGCTCTTCCTTGTCAGTGAGGGAGTGCGGCAGAGCGGGGCTTTAGGCCAATTGATCAAGAAACTGCTTCCCGAGGGGAAGACCACCGTCTTCAAGGCGCAGGCGAGGATGCTCCCGCCCGTGGCTTTCGTGTCGGCGTTCCTGAATAATACGCCGGTGGTGGTTATTTTTGCCCCGATCATCAAGCGATGGGCGGAGGCGGTGAGGCTTCCGGCCACGAAATTCTTGATCCCTCTCTCGTATGTCACGATATTGGGCGGTATATGTACCTTGATCGGTACTTCTACGAATCTGGTGGTGCACGGCATGATTCTGGAGGCGGGATATGAGGGCTTTACGATGTTTGAGCTGGGGAAAGTCGGTATTTTTATCGCTATCGCCGGTATTTTATATTTGTTCGCTTTCTCGAATAAACTGCTTCCGGACTCGAGGACGGATACGGTATCCGAAGACGGGGAGGATGAGAATCCCGGGAATTTCCACCGGGTGGAGGCCGTGCTGGGCGCACGCTTCCCGGGTATCAACAAGACCTTGGGAGAGTTTAACTTTACCCGCCATTACGGGGCGATCGTGAAAGAGGTGAAAAGCGGCGGACAGCGTTTTACCCGTAATCTGGATACGGTGGTGTTGCATGAGGGCGATACCTTGGTGTTGTGGGCGGACGATTCTTTTATCCCTACATGGGGTGAGTCTAGTGTCTTCTTGATGTTGGCGAATGGTAATGAGGCAACGGAGCCGGTATCGAGGAAGAAACGTTGGCTGGCTTTAGGACTGTTGATCTTTATGATTACGGGGGCGACGGTAGGAGAGTTGCCAGTCGTGAAAGAGGCCGTTCCAAGTATGCGCTTGGATATGTTCTTCTTTGTCTGCATTACGACAATCATCATGGCGTGGACTAAGATCTTCCCGCCGAAGAAATACACGAAATACATCTCTTGGGATATCTTGATAACGATCGCTTGTGCCTTCGCTATCAGCAAGGCCATGGAGAATTCCGGCTTTGCCTCCATGATAGCCCGCCATATAATTAGTATGGCCGACGATTTAGGACCGTATGCGTTGCTGGCGATTATATTTATTATTACCAATATATTTACGGAGTTGATCACGAACAACGCCGCGGCGGCATTGAGTTTCCCGATCGCCTTGTCGGTGGCTACGCAATTAGGCGTTGATCCGACCCCATTCTTTGTCGTGATCTGTATGGCGGCGTCGGCTAGTTTCAGTACGCCGATCGGCTACCAGACCAACCTGATCGTACAAGGCGTGGGAGGCTATAAGTTCACGGATTTCGTGAAGGTGGGCCTGCCCTTGAACTTGATCACGTTCTTGATCTCCGTGTTTGTAATACCTATGATATGGAAGTTTTAGAAAATAATATCTATCCGATTTTCGACCGTATGCTGGGTCGTGAGGATAAAGAGGCGCTTCTGGGGCAAAGGGGAGTGATGGTGTGGTTCACGGGTTTGAGTGGCTCGGGGAAAAGCACGATCGCTATCGCCTTGGAGCGTGAGTTGCATAAACGGGGATTGCTTTGCCGCATCCTCGACGGGGATAATATCCGTAGTGGTATCAACAATAATCTCGGGTTCTCGCCGGAGGACCGGGTGGAGAATATACGCCGGATCGCCGAGGTGGGTAAACTGTTTGTCGATACGGGTGTTATAACCATAGCGGCTTTTATCAGCCCGAACAACGAGTTGAGAGAGATGGCGTCCGCTATCATCGGTAAAGCGGATTTCTTGGAGGTTTACGTAAGTACGCCGCTCGCCGAGTGCGAACGCCGTGACGTGAAAGGCCTGTATGCCAAGGCCCGGAAAGGCGAGATCAAGGAGTTTACCGGGGTTTCCGCCCCGTTCGAGGCGCCGGAGCGTCCGGACCTGTCCTTGGATACCTCCGTATTGAGCGTGGAGCAATCCGTGAGCCGGTTGTTGGAGTTGATCATACCGAAAGTAGAAATTAAACACTGAAAAAAGATATGTCTGATTACAAGTTAAGTCATTTACAGGAGCTGGAGGCCGAGTCTATCCACATCATCCGTGAGGTAGCCGCCGAGTTCGAGAATCCTGTTATGCTTTATTCCATCGGGAAGGATTCTTCCGTGATGGTCCGTCTGGCCGAGAAGGCTTTCGCTCCGGGTAAGGTTCCTTTCCCGTTGATGCACATCGATTCGAAATGGAAGTTTAAGGAGATGATAGAGTTCCGTGATTCTTATGCGAAGAAATTCGGCTGGAACTTGATCGTGGAGTCTAATATGGAGGCTTTCCACGCGGGCGTGGGCCCGTTCACGCATGGAAGCAAGGTGCATACGGACTTGATGAAGACGCAGGCTTTGCTTCATGCCTTGGATAAATATAAGTTCGACGCCGCTTTCGGCGGCGCCCGCCGTGACGAGGAGAAGAGCCGTGCGAAAGAACGTATCTTCTCGTTCCGCGATAAGTTCCATCAATGGGACCCGAAGAACCAGCGCCCGGAGTTGTGGGATATCTATAACGCCCGTGTGCATAAGGGCGAGAGCATCCGTGTATTTCCGCTATCGAACTGGACGGAGCTGGATATCTGGCAATATATCCGTCTGGAGAATATCCCGATCGTTCCCCTGTATTTCGCCAAGGAGCGTCCGTGCGTGGAGATCGACGGTAATTTGATCATGGCGGACGACGACCGCTTGCCGGAGCAATACCGGGACCAGATCCGTATGCGTATGGTCCGTTTCCGTACGTTGGGCTGCTGGCCGCTGACCGGCGCCGTGGAGAGCGAGGCGGATACGATCGAGAAAATCGTGGAGGAGATGATGACCACGACGAAGAGCGAGCGTACGACCCGTGTGATCGACTTCGATCAAGACGCTAGTATGGAGCAGAAGAAACGGGAAGGGTATTTTTAACACAGAAGAGACATGGCAGATACAAAATTAAATATAAAGGAATTCCTAGATAAGGACGAGCAGAAGGACCTGCTGAGATTCTTGACCGCCGGCTCGGTGGATGATGGCAAATCGACCTTGATAGGCCGATTGCTGTTTGATAGTAAGAAAATATACGAGGATCAGTTGGATGCCTTGGAGCGTGACAGCAAGCGTATGGGCAACGCCGGCGAGCATATCGACTACGCTTTGTTGCTGGATGGCTTGAAGGCCGAGCGTGAGCAAGGTATCACGATCGATGTGGCTTACCGCTATTTCAGCACGAACAACCGTAAGTTCATCATCGCCGACACCCCGGGGCACGAGCAGTACACCCGGAATATGATCACGGGTGGTTCCACGGCGAATCTGGCGATCATCTTGGTGGATGCCCGCACGGGCGTGATCACGCAAACCTGCCGTCACACCTATCTGGTATCTTTGCTGGGGATCAAACATGTGGTACTGGCCGTGAATAAGATGGACTTGGTGGACTTCGACAAGGATACGTTCGACCGGATCGTGGCGGATTATAAACGTTTCGTGGAGCCGCTGGATATCCCGGATATCACGTATATCCCCTTATCGGCCTTGGATGGCGATAACGTGGTGGAGAAGAGTGATCGTACGCCTTGGTACGAGGGTACGTCTTTATTGGATTATCTGGAGAACGTGCCTATCGACTTGGATCGTAACTACGAGGACTTCCGTTATCCGGTGCAATACGTGTTGCGCCCGAATCTGGATTTCCGTGGGTTTAGCGGCAAGGTGGCTAGCGGTATCGTGCGTAAGGGAGATACGGTGATGGCGTTGCCTTCCGGGAAGACCTCGAAGGTAAAGAGCATCGTCACCTACGAGGGTGAGTTGGAGCAGGCTTTCCCGCCTCAATGTATTACGATCACCTTGGAGGACGAGATCGATATCTCCCGTGGGGAGATGCTGGTGCACCCGGATAACTTGCCGATCCGCGACCGTAATTTCGAGGCCATGCTGGTGTGGATGGATGAGGAAGCCATGGACGTGAACAAGCAGTTCTACATCAAGCAGACCACTCATACGACACGTGCCCGTGTGGATAGTATCCGCTATAAGGTGAACGTGAACACGATGGAGCAGTCTTCCGTGGATCATCTGGAGCTGAACGAGATCGGCCGTGTGGTATTTACTACCGGCAAGGAGTTGTTCTTCGATCCGTATAGGAGGAATAAGCAGACCGGCTCGTTTATCTTGATCGATCCGATTACGAATAATACGTCCGCCGTGGGTATGATCATCGACCGTGTGGACGCTAAAGATATGGTGACGGAAGACGCTTTGGCTACCTTGAACCTCCCGGAGATGGGAATCGGAGAGGAGCATTATGAGGCGATCCGTAAGGTTTGTGAGGAGTTGGGCCGGCAGGGCGTATCTGTGAAATGTATAACGGAAAAACGATAGGATATGGGATTGTTGGAGTTTGATAAGCTACCGATCAATACGTTGGTCGGGGCGGATTGGGATACGTTCAGGAAGGTGACGGCCCGGCAGCAGATAGACAAGGGCTTTAAGGGTAAGTATCGCCTTACGACCGGTGTTTGCCGCCTGTTGAGCGCCTTGAAGCCGATCGAGGATAGCCGGTTCAAGAAATTGGCCGATAAGCCGCTCGAGATGGACCCCTTGTTTATCTTGGGGCATTGGCGGAGTGGTACGACTTTTGTTCATAACATCTTCGCCTGCGATAAGCATTTCGGTTATACCACGACGTACCAGACGGTATTCCCGCACCTGATGCTCTGGGGGCAGCCTTTCTTCAAGAAGAACATGGCTTTCTTGATGCCGGATAAGCGTCCGACCGATAATATGGAGTTGAAGGTGGATCTTCCGCAAGAGGAGGAGTTCGCCTTGTCGAACATGATGCCTTATACATATTATAATTTCTGGTTCTTCCCGAAACGCTGGATGGAGTATTGCGATCGTTACTTATTGTTTAACGATATCACGGAGGAGGAGCGGCGGATCTTCATGGATACTTTCATGCGTCTGGTTAAGGTTTCCCTCTGGAATACGAACGGTACGCAGTATTTGAGCAAGAACCCACCGCATACGGGGCGTGTGAAGACATTGCTGGAGATGTTCCCGAACGCTAAGTTCATCTACTTGAAGCGAAATCCGTATACGGTATTCGAGAGTACCCGCAGTTTCTTTACGAATACGATCCAGCCATTGCGTTTGCAGGATATCACGAACGAGCAGATCGAGGCGAACTTCATCGAGGTATATCGCCGTCTTTTCTACAAGTACGAGGAAGAGAAGCACCTGATACCGGAAGGCAATCTGGTGGAAGTGAAGTTCGAGGATTTCGAGAAAGACGCTTTCGCCATGACGGAAAATATTTACGGGTCATTAAACTTACCCGGCTTTAAGGAGTCTAAGGCGGATATAGAGAAGTATCTGGGCAAGAAGAAGGGCTACAAGAAGAACCAATACAAGTACGAGGATCGTACGGTCCGGCTCGTAGAGGAAAATTGGGGCATGGCCTTGAAGGAATGGGGCTATAGCTTATAAATAAAAGGGTTAGATAGGTATTAAATTGATAGAGGGATGGGTTTGAGTTTAAGAAAGAAAGCGTTATTTTTGGCAATCGCTTGTATGCCTTTGTCCGTGGTTCTTGCGGACGGGGATGGGGTGACATCGGAGAATGTGGTGCCCTTCGCTTATGGAGACATGGATAATTGGATTGTCCGTGAGATTCATGAGTCTGGCATTATCGGGGGAAATACGAAATGGCTTTATGAGCTGGGGCCCTCGGATACGATTGTCGGTAATACGGCGTTTCGTAATATGGGCGGTTCTCCGTGGGCTACTTCCAACGTGATGGCGAAAGTGGCGGGAGTGGTGAAAACCAATACGTCTGTTTTCCCGGAGAAACGGGGGGATGGGATGTGCGCCCGCATGGAGACCCGTTATGAGAGCGTGAAGGTTTTCGGTTTGGTGGATATCGAGGTGATCGCCGCCGGCTCCGTTTTCTTGGGTACGGTGCATGAGCCGATCAAGGGAACAAAAAACCCCCAAGCGATGTTACAATCAGGAGTGCCTTTCTCCAAGAAGCCGAAAGCGTTGCGGTTTGATTATAAGGTGAAAGCCGCTCCCGAGAAGAATCGGGTACGTAGTACGGGGTTCAGCCGTAAGAGTACGGTGGCCGGGCAGGATTCCTTGGCGGTGATCTTGTTGTTGCAGAAACGATGGGAAGACGAGGAAGGGAATGTTTATTCCAAGCGGGTCGGTACGATGGTGCAACGCTATACGGAATCTACCCCTGATTGGGTAAATGACGCTACTTACCCGATCCTTTATGGAAATATAACATCCAAGCCCGAATATAAACCGTATATGCGTATACAAGTAGAGGAACGTTATACGTTAAATAGTAAAGGAAAAAGCGTTCCTATCCAAGAGGTAGGCTGGGCGGAGCCGGGCGAGGCACCTACGCATATGGTGTTGCAGTTCACCTCCAGCCACGGAGGGGCCTATATCGGCTCTCCGGGAAATACGTTTTGGATAGACAACGTAGAATTAATATACTAATATGGTCGAAGCAAAGATAAAAGCCCTGCGTGATGAGCTGGAGCGGCATAATTATAATTATTATGTGCTTTCGGCACCGACAATATCAGACTTTGAGTTTGATAAGATGATGAAAGAGTTGCAGGAACTGGAGGCGGCGCATCCCGAGTTCGCCGATCCGGATTCCCCGACCCGGAGGGTGGGGAGCGACCTCTCGAAAGAGTTTGAGCAAGTGGTACATAAATATCCGATGCTTTCGTTGGGTAATACGTACTCCGAGGATGAGATCCGAGATTTTTATGATCGTACGGTCCGCTCCTTGAATGAGCCTTTCGAGATTGTGGCGGAGCTTAAATATGATGGCACTTCTATCTCTTTGACCTATGAGAAAGGACGCTTGACGCGTGCCGTGACCCGTGGCGACGGTACTCGTGGTGATGACGTGACGGCGAATATCAAGACCATCCGTTCGGTTCCATTAAGACTCCGGGGTTCTGATTTTCCGGAGGAGTTCGAGATCCGTGGCGAGGTATTGCTGCCTTGGGCGGAGTTTGATCGCTTGAATAAGGAACGGGAGGAGCAGGAGGAACCCTTGTTCGCCAATCCTCGCAATGCCGCTTCCGGTACGTTGAAACAGCAGAATCCGGCTATCGTGGCCTCCCGTAAGCTGGATGCTTATTTCTATTATTTATTGGGTGAGAACCTGCCGGCCGAAGGGCATTATGAGAATTTGCAGGCGGCTCGCGCATGGGGTTTTAAGATTCCGGACGTGATCCGTAAATGCCAGAGCCTACAGGATATATTCGATTATATCGCTTATTGGGATGTGGAACGTAAGAACCTGCCCGTGGCGACGGATGGAATCGTGTTGAAGGTAAACTCGCTTCGTCAGCAGAGGAACTTAGGTTTTACGTCGAAAAGCCCTCGCTGGGCGATCGCTTATAAGTTTCAGGCAGAGCGTGCCGAGACTCGCTTGAACTCGGTCTCTTTCCAAGTGGGACGGACGGGGACGGTCACTCCGGTGGCGAACCTCGAGCCCGTATTGTTGGCGGGGACGGTGGTGAAGCGGGCTTCCCTGCATAACGCCGATATTATCGAGGGGCTTGACTTGCATATCGGCGACCAAGTGTATGTGGAGAAAGGCGGGGAGATCATCCCGAAGATCGTGGGAGTGAACGTGGAGGCTCGTTCGATGCTGATGGGGGATAAGGTCCGCTTTATCCGTGTGTGTCCGGAGTGCGGGACTCCTTTGGTGCGTCCGGAGGGAGAGGCGGCGCATTACTGTCCGAACGAGTCGGGCTGTCCTCCTCAGATCAAGGGGCGTATAGAGCATTTCGTGACCCGGAAGGCGATGAATATCAATATAGGCCCGGAAACGGTGGAGGATTTGTACAACGCCGGTTATGTAAAAGACTCGGCGGACTTATATACGTTGACGGTTGCCGATTTATTGCGTCTGGAACGGTGGGCGGAGAAGAGCGCCCGGAATCTGATGTCGAGTCTGGAGGAATCCAAGCAAGTTCCTTTTGAGAGGGTCTTGTTCGGTCTGGGGATTCGTTTCGTGGGAGAGACGGTCGCTAAACGCTTGGTCTCGGCTTTCCATTCGATCGAGGCATTGGAGCAGGCGTCCTTAGAGGATTTGGTAGCCGTGGACGAGATCGGCGAGCGGATCGCCCAGAGTGTATTGAGTTATTTCTCGGACGAGAAGAACCGTACGTTGGTGAACCGATTAAAGGAACAGGGCTTGCGGATGGCGGTTTCCGAGGAGCAATTGGCGAACCGTTCCGAGAAGTTGAAAGGATTGACGATCGTGATCAGCGGGACATTTTCCAAGCATTCACGTGACGAGTATAAGGCGATGATTGAGCAACATGGCGGCAAGAATAGCGGCTCCGTCTCGGGGAAGACCGATTATATCCTTGCCGGCGAGAATATGGGACCGGCCAAGCTGGAGAAAGCGGCGAAGCTGGGTGTGAAGATTATCAACGAGGATGCGTTCTTAAATATGCTGGAATAAATGTTTACGAATTATTTTATCAAGAAGAAGATACAGGCTTTAGTGTCGGATGCCGGGGGACGTCCGCATCGTTCCCTTTCCTTGGATGAGGCACGTTCGCTTTTGGTCTTGTATAATATAGAGGATCACGAGGACGTCATGAGGGCCTTGGAGCCTTTGCGCAAGGCGAAGAAGGACATCAAGACGTGTGTGTATGTGCCGTCCGGAGGAGCGGATATTCCTTTCGACGATTCCAATATTCCTGTACATATAAAGAACGATCTCAACGCGTGGGGATTCCCTTCCGATAGTGTCTTGGAAAAGGTGGGCGCTCTCAAGGCGGATATCCTGATCGATATCACCCGGCCAGGTTGTTATGCCTTGCAATACATCGCTCTCCGGCATCCATCCGCCTTCAAGGTCGGGATTAAGTATCCGGGCCAAGAATGGTACGACTTAGGCTTGACTGTAACAGATAAGGACGATATTCAGTATTTATTCGGACAGATATTATTTTATTTGCGTTCCATCCGTGCTAAATGATATAATTTCCTTATTTTTGCAGTGCTAAATAACAAAAAGGAATATTTTCCCCATGGCAGACATAAATTTAAAAGGAATGGGTGTGGCGTTGATCACGCCATTCAAGGAAGATGAGAGTGTAGATTACGAGGCGTTAGGCAAGCTGGTGGATTATCAGGTGCAGAACGGTACGGATTATTTGGTAGTGCTGGGAACTACAGCGGAAACCCCTACACTTACGGAAGAAGAAAAGAAAAACATTATAAGCTTGGTAGTGACTCGTGTACGGGGCCGTATCCCTATCGTATTAGGCGTGGGAGGTAATTGTACACGGTCGGTTGTCGAGAAGTTGAAGACCGATAATTTCGAGGGTATCGACGCTATCCTCTCGGTCGTACCTTATTATAATAAGCCTTCCCAAGAAGGGATTTACCAGCATTACAAGGCGATCGCCAACGCTACTCATTTACCGATCGTACTCTATAACGTACCGGGGCGTACGGGCGTGAACATGACGGCCGAGACTACGCTTCGTATCGCCCGTGAGTTCGATAACGTGATCGCCGTGAAAGAGGCTTCCGGCAATATCACCCAGATGGATGATATCATCAAGAACAAGCCGGCCCGTTTCAACGTGATCTCCGGTGACGATGGTATTACTTTCCCTTTAATGACATTAGGTGCGGTGGGAGTGATCTCCGTGATCGGTAACGCCTTCCCTCGTGAGTTTAGCCGTATGGTACGTCTGGCCTTGGCGGGTGATTATGATAGCGCACGTACGATCCATCACAGCTTCACGGAGCTGTTCAGCCTGTTGTTCGTGGATGGAAATCCTGCCGGAGCGAAGAGTATGTTAAATATGATGGGCTTTATCGAGAATAAGCTTCGTTTGCCTTTGGTTCCTACACGTATCGTCACGTATGAGAAGATCCGTGAGGTGTTGCGGCAGTTGAGCATTAAGTGCTGATCTGCTTTTAACGGCAACGATTCTTATTATTTATATGGGATAACAAAAGGGGCTTCATGTGTCATAGAGGGCATGTGAAGCCTTTTTCTATAGATATGCTCCAGTACTCCTAAAGAAGTACTCAAGTAATCATAATAAAAGTACTACGGTACTTTCGAAGAAGTACTGTAGTACTTCCTATATGGTACTACAGTAAGGCTATAGGAGCGTCCTCGTTTTATTGAGACTGTCCGCGTCTACTTCGCCCCGTATTCTTGACCGGGCTGGTAGCCGGATTTCAAGACGTGGTTTACGTCATGATGGATTATCAAGAGGATTATAGGGGTGGAGTACGATGAACCGGGCTCCATGCTTATACGTCGGGTCTAATTGAATGGAGCCACCTAAATGCTCGATAATCGTTTGGCTGATGGATAACCCTAAGCCTGTACCCTGCGCGTATTCATCTACCTTTTCGAAACGCTCGAATATGACTTTCTGCTTATCCTCCGGTATTCCACATCCGGTATCGGTTACGGTGATACGTACATGCTGCTTGTCCTCATCTATTTGATAAGATAGGTTGATCTCTCCTTCTTTCGTGAACTTGCAGGCATTGGTCAATAAGTTTATCAATAATTGTTGGAGACGTATCGAATCTGTCTGGATATGTAAGGGGTCTTTAGAAGGTGTATAGGTCAATTGAACACCCGGAAAGACCCGGTGCTCTACACTTGCCAAAGCGTTCCGGCAACAATCTGATAAGCTTGTCTTCTCTATAATGAACTTCATATTCCCGGATTCTAGGCGAGAAAGGTCAAGAATGTCATTTATCAGATTAAGTAATAAATAAGAGTTATTGTTGATAATGGAGAAAAACTCTTTCTTTTCGCCAGCGGAAATAGATTCATCGGATATTAATTCCGAAAAGCCGACAATTGCGTTAAGTGGCGTACGGATCTCATGGCTGATATTGGCGATAAACGTGCTTTTCATCTGGTTGGCGTGTTCCGCTATCTCTTTGGCTGTACGAAGTTGACGCTCGGACTCTACTAAGGCTTCCTTGTCTTTCATAAGTTCTCGTTGGTAGCGGCGTGCGGAGCGATAGGACTTGTATACGATGTATAGCATCACTAAAAGAACGATCGATACTACGAGTAGAATAATCATTAACAACCTTTGGGTATGCAGTTGTTGTTCACGTAGCTGTAGTTCATATGCCTGCATCTCTTGATTGTTTAGATCATGTAATGTCCGGAGCTGATTGATCTGCCGGTTGAAGGCCTCGTCATGCAACATCTTGGTATGTTCTACAACTTCTCTACTAAATGCGAGCGCTTCTTTATAACGTCCCAATGCTTCGAGAATCTCGACTTTCAGCTCCGAGGTTCGTATATCTTCTTCTGTTAATTTATTTGTGTCTATGATATTCAGCGCCTTTCCATACTTACCTATTAAATAGTAATACTTGGCGAAAACGAAGTTGTAGCAGAATTCCGTATAATCATCTCCGGTTTTCTCTACGATCGGTGTCGCCTTCAACAAGGTCTCCAGTGCTTTCTTGGGCTTGTCTTGAAGGACATACATATCCGCATAAAAAACATACATTAGCGCACGGCAACGATCCACGGGGAATGCGGTGCCTTGTTCTTCATTCTCTCTTTCCCTATCTTGGATCATTTCATCGTAACGGGTTAATAATTCCTCGGCCTCGGTGAAATGATCGGTTCGTAGATAAGATTCGATGAGGTTTCCCATGTATTGCATCTCGAATTTCGGATTGTCACCTCGTTTCTGTAATAAATCGAGACCTTCCCGATAAGCTACTATCGCATCACTATCCCGATGTATTTCTTGATAGATTAAACCTAAGTTCTCATTGCAACAAATCAATCCATATTCACTCTTTGTATCACGGGCATAGTTGTATAGGCTGATCGCCCCGTTCATCGCTAACTCATAATTGCCGTCCCATAGATCCATTTGGCAAATGAATCCTCGCGCATCGAATAATGCGTCCGGAACCTCATTCTTGGCCGCGGCCAATGAATCTATCTTATGCGACCAGTAAATCAGGCTATCCCTGTTTTGTATATTGTAATAATGGCGGGATAAGTTGGCCCATGCGTAATATAAGGAAGCATGACCTTTCGAAGTGGAGCTTGCCACATCTGCCATTTTGTTTAGGTAAACAATCTCCTTGGGCATTTGCCTGTACATTGTCGCTAAATCCTTATATAACTCGATCTGTTCATTTATGGCTGGCGAGGACTTTAATAGGGATAAAAGGCTGTCTTCCCTTTGTTGGGTAGTATAGGTGTTTTCCCCTAAAGAAAACATTGGGATCATTAAATAGATAAATAATACTAAATAGGTATTTCTCATGATATTGTATGATGTTCAATACAAAAATACATTTTAATATTAAATATCAAGCGTATGTTATGGAATTTTAGAGGTCTGCCTTATAGTTTCTTTTTCAAAGTGAAGAAAAAAGTAACCCCTTTTCCCGGACTGCTCTTCGCCGATATTTGTCCTTTATGAAAATTAACCCCGTTTTTAACGATGGATAATCCTAATCCGGTTCCTCCGATCTTACGACTGCGTCCCTTGTCTACCCGGTAGAAGCGCTCGAATATGCGATTGATATGTTCTTCCGGGATACCCACTCCATTATCGGAGAAGCTAAAGTAATAATATTTAGGATCTTCTTTATAGCAGTTGACGGTAATCCTTATGTTTTCTCCCGCATAAGCGATCGCATTGTCATATAGATTCCGGAATATGGAATAGAGTAGGGAGTTATTCCCGAACACGGTCGGATCTCCCGGGAGGATAATTTCCGACGTGATGTGTTTTTCTTCCATATCTTGGGAGCATTCTTTTTGTATCTCGGCGATAAGCTTCGTGATATTTACTTCCGTGAGGTCGAACATCTCGGATGCCTCGTCAAGTCTGTTTAATACGGAAATATCTCGTAATAATCCTGTAAGGCGGGTACTTTGGGAATAACAACGTTCCAAGAAAAATTGACGTTTGTCCGGACTCAAATCTGGGTTGGATAGGATTGTTTCCAAATACCCTTGAATGCTGCTGACCGGTGTTTTTAGCTCGTGAGAGACGTTCTGCGTAAGCTGTCGTTTCATCCGGCTTTCTTCTTCTTGACGGGATATATCATTAATAGAGATCTCATAACTATTATCGAGGAATAAAATACATTCGATCAAGAATATTTTACCGTTCTTGTCAATAGTCACGGACTCTCTTAATACTTTCTTTTTCCGATTCAGATTCCGGATATTCTTATTCAAGAAGGTACGGATTGGTTCTAATTCGGCTATATCAGTAACGTCTTCCACTTGGTGGATCTGGGTGTCGGATATGACATTTATGAATTGAATGAATAGGATGTTAGAAAGAATCTCCCGCCCTTCACTTGTAAACATAGCGAAGCCTTCCTTGGAATATTGGAAATGTTTGATAAGCTTTTCCCGTTCCATGGATAACTCGTTTTTCGCTTTCTGTTGCCGATGGTATAAGGTTACGATATTCTGTGAGATATCACCTAGCTCATCATTCGGGAAAACATAATCGACCGCAGGCATTCGATCTTTCTCTACGTTTAAGGCGAAATCCCTTAGTTTGGATATCGTTTTACCTATGCTGAAAGTAAAACGGGAAAGGACAAAGAAGAAAATCAAGGTCATCAATGCCATGAAATAAATGAAGTCCTTGTTTACCGTCAATATCCCTCTTACATATGGATCATAGGGCAGGGCTGAGCGGTAAATATAACCTCCTATATTTGATGCCGAATAGAAATACCTTTTTCCCGTAGATTCCGAGGAACGGATAGCGAATCCTTCATTATATAATCGGGCTTTGCGTACCTCGCTCCGGTCGTTATGGTTATTAAACTCGTCCGTCCCGCTATTATCAAACAATACGTCGCCGGATGGATCTATAATGGTTACCCGCAAATCCTTTTGAGGGATGTCGTCCATGAAACTTATTACGGTCTTGTTGATGTCCGTACTTTGTTGGCATTTGCGGAATAATTGGTAATTATAGTTACTCAACACATTGTTCAACTTTTCTTGTGCGAACTCCCTTTCCCGCTGATATTGGAATAGCAGGAAACAGACCGTAAAGCCCAAGAACATAAAAAAGACCGACCAGAAAAGCCGTTGGCTAAACGGTATCCGGTGCCTTTTCTCACCATCTATCTTTACCATGATTCACGACAATATTAGCATTCAAAACAATAACCGAAACCTAAGCGAGTTACGATGTTCTTTCCATAAGGACCTATTTTCTTACGTAACCGGGTGATGTTGACATCGATGGTACGGTCTAGAACATATACCTCGTCTTTCCAGATGCGAGACAGTATTTCCTCTCTGGAGAAGACGTTCCCTTTATTTTCCAATAGAAGTTTTAGTATCTCAAACTCTTTTTTGGTCAATGGAACTTCCACCCCGTCTACCGTAGCCTTGATGCGTTTCGTATCAAGAGCTAATGTCTCATACTCGAGTTTCTCAATCTCTTTATCTTTTGATTTCTCGGAAGTTCTTCTTAGTACGGCCTTAACACGCGCTATCACTTGGCGGATGGAGAAAGGCTTGGAGATATAGTCGTCCGCCCCGAGATTGAACCCTGTGAGCATATCGTTCTCCGTATCTTTGGCCGTGAGGAAGATGATAGGGGTATTGGCCGTCTTCTCATCTTGTCGCAGGATACGTGCCATCTTGAAACCGGAGATTTCTCCCATCATGACATCCAACAATAATAAATTGTAAACGGTCAGATCCTTTTTCAATGCCTCTTCCGCACTATAGGCGGTATCTACTTCATAACCTTCTATTTCTAAGTTGAATTTAAGGATCTCACACAAATCCTCTTCATCATCCACTACAAGAATACGAGTTGTTGCCATAAGCTGTTCTGTTTTTAAAAGAGTGCCTTACGGCTCTCCATATACAAATATAATTATTTTTGGCAAAGAACGGATATTCTTATTTCGGAGAAATGAAATATATGTTACATTGCTGTTAAGATCGCTCATATAACATTTCTGCCGCAGGATATGTGTTAGTATAATAGATCATTAGGGATGCTACTTCCTATAATAATTATAATCCGTGACAAAACCCTCGCAAAGCCAGTTGGCCAAGGCTTGCCGATTGTTGCTGAGGATGATCCGTTGTTGGTCGTATTGGTTTTGTATGTTGCCCAATTCGACGAATACGGAGGTCGGGGTCGTGTGACGTAATACATATAAGTTACGATCGTCTACCGTGCCCGAGAATCCCCGGCCCGGCTGGTGGCGGTTGTATTTGCGCGAGAAAGTGGATTTCATCGTTTTAGCCAAGCGCTTGCTCGCTTGATCCTTGGGCTTATGATAGAAAAAGACATCGGTCCTTTGATGCCGGCTCCGGCTGTCCACATGGATGAATATCGCTCTCTTATAAGTTTCTTTATCTTTCCGGCTCAAGCTGTTTATCTTGGCGCAACGCTGATCCAGACGGCTTACTTGGCTGAGGGGGATCGGACTACCCATACAAGTTTCCCGTTTGCTGTTATTGAGGAATTGCTGGTCACGTATTCCGTCCTTTGCGTCTTGGATGATAATATGTACCTTTGCGCCTCGCGTTAAAAGATTGCGTGCCAGACGTAGCATGATGTCGTAAGCGTATTCATCCTCATGCAATTCATGGGAGCCCATTTTACCGATCGCCCCGGGGTCCGGACCGCCATGACCGCTGACCAGATAAAAGCAAGCTCCCTTTAAATCGGAAGAGGTTACTTTGTAACTGGCTAGCGACTTGCCGAATAGGGGCTGATAATTCTTCTTCTGAGGGGCGGAGGCGAGCGGAGGCAAGGTATATTTTACGCCCATGCGCAGAGTGTTATTTTTACCCAACTTCCCTTTATTAAGCCCGATAAACTCTTTCTGATACGTCCCGCCGGTACGGTTGAAGCGTTTGAGAAAAAGAGTGATGCCCTCTCCGTTTTTCGGATACGCCTTTTCTTGGGCAGTCAAGGAACCTGTATATACGAGAGCGATAATAAAGAAGAAAATACGGATACTATGTTTCACAGACATCTTAAAAATTGATTCTACGCCGTAAAGATAATTAAATCAACCTATAGTCAAAAACGATAATTTATAAAAAGAATCAATCAACCCATAAATGAGAGGGAGGATATCCTATTATAAATTTCTTTGGTTAATTGAATATCATAGGATGCGTCGTGCAATTTCGCGGAATCTATTTGTATGCCTAAAGCCCTTGCCACCGTTTCCTGCTTGAAATCTGTCATCTCATGCCGTTTGCGCATCAAATGCTGGGTAGACAATACCATTACGTCGATCGAGTTCACCCAGAACCATGAGTAGAAATAATTATCTCCGTTCTGTACGAAGAAGGCTTTCAAGAAGTGATTATCGAAAGAGGCGTTGTTGTATCCAACGAGGAAGAACTTGTCTTTTTTATCAAATTTGTCCACGTATTTGGACAGCATGTTCACAAATTTAACGTACACCTCTCGCATGGGAGGATAAGCTTGTATCTGTTCCTTGGACACGTTACAAATACGAAGCGCTTCTTCCTCTATCTCACATTGGGGATGCGGGCAGACATTGAAATTAAAAGATTCCTTCGTAACCCCATCAATTACGATCTCCCCACTTATTTGGTGGACGCCATTTCTCCAGTATTTTATGCCGGTAGTCTCTAAATCAAAAAAAAGTAGTTTCATAAATGCTTTTTGGTATAGGATGCAAAAGTAAGTTTTTTTATTCTTAAATGAGAGGATCTATAAGGTTTTCTCCGTTTATTTTATTATCTTTGCGAAAGTTTGAGTCTAGAATCATTATCGACATAGTTCTTCTTTTTATATTATTATTAAGCGGATCTCTCCTTTAATCATCAATTCTCACGCTAAGTTAGTATAAACAACGCTTCACGGAACGTGAGGCCCTAGTATAAATTAAAATCGACTGTATGGCAAAATACGCATCATTTGGTAAACGTGAAAACGAGAAAAAGAAACAAGCCCGCCGAGTAGAGAAACAGAATAGGAAAGAGGAAAGAAAATCGTCCGGCAAGGCGACTAGCTTTGAGGACATGATCGCTTATGTGGATGAAAATGGGATGATCACCTCTGTCCCTCCCGAACTTCGTCAAAAAGAAGAGATAAATCAGGAAGATATCTTGATCTCGACTCCTAAGAAAGAGGATGTGGCTCCCGTTATCTTAAGGGGCAGGGTAGACTATTTTAATGAGGCAAAAGGGTTCGGGTTTATCCGTGACTTGTCGGGGACGGAAAAGTATTTCTTTCACGTGAACAATGTTGTGGATGATATCTCCGTGAACGATATCGTGACGTTCGACCTTGAACGTGGCGACAGAGGCTTAAGTGCCGTGAATGTTTGTCTTGAAAATAAATAAT
Source organism: Parabacteroides sp. AM17-47 (assembly GCF_003434625.1). Taxonomy (NCBI): domain Bacteria; kingdom Pseudomonadati; phylum Bacteroidota; class Bacteroidia; order Bacteroidales; family Tannerellaceae; genus Parabacteroides; species Parabacteroides sp. AM17-47. Next base: position 26,684 of record NZ_QTLI01000028.1, on the reverse strand, counting down.
AATACTTACCTTTGCGGCCGAAACAATTAATAAAAATATAATATGTCTGTCGCAAAAGTAGATGATAATAGAAAGGTGACCACACATCGCCTGATAGAGATGAAGCAGCGTGGCGAGAAAATATCCATGCTTACCGCCTATGATTATTCGATGGCGAAATTGATCGATCAAGCAGGAATGGATGTGATCTTGGTGGGAGACTCCGCTTCTAACGTAATGGCTGGAAACGTGACCACTTTGCCGATTACGCTCGACCAGATGATTTACCATGGTAAATCGGTCATGAAAGCGGTGAATCGTGCGCTGGTGGTGGTAGACCTGCCTTTCGGTACGTACCAAGGAAACTCTAAAGAAGCCTTGGCCTCCGCTATCCGGGTGATGAAAGAGACGCATGCCGATTGTATCAAGTTGGAAGGCGGGGCTGAGGTTCGGGAATCTATCGAACGTATCTTGTGTGCCGGTATTCCAATTATGGGACATTTAGGATTGACGCCGCAATCGATCAATAAATTCGGTACGTATACGGTACGTGCCCGTGAAGAGGCCGAGGCTAAGAAACTGATTGAGGATGCCCATTTGCTAGAGGAGATAGGTTGTTTCGCCTTGGTGTTGGAAAAGATCCCGGCGGAGTTGGCGGCTCGTGTCGCTTCGGAGCTTACGATCCCGGTTATCGGCATTGGCGCCGGTGGAGGCGTAGATGGTCAAGTGTTGGTTATGCATGATATGCTCGGTATCAATCAAGGCTTTTCTCCTCGTTTCTTACGTCGCTACGCTAATTTAGGGGAGGAGATTACCCGTGCCGTACAAGCGTACATCGAGGACGTGAAATCTCAAGACTTCCCGAACGAGAAGGAGCAATATTGATTTTTAAATCTACCAAAGCATGATATTTACCGATGCTCCGAGCGTCAAGGTCTGTAAGGTCTTATGATGCTCGAAGCGATCGGTTTCTTTTTGGGGGTTGGCTATGTATGATACGAATCGTGAGGGGATAAAAGTATAATCGAGAAATACCCGCACATTTAGATTAGGATGCAATATGTATGAGAAAGAGGCGTTTGTGCTATATCCTATATTAAACGCTTTATTCGTGTTTACGATCTCTTTCTCAATCGTTTCCGGTTTGCCTTCCTCCACGCCCAATGCTGATATTCGGGAGGCTGGGCTGTAATTACATCCGATTAGCAGTTTCGTGCCCAAGAGAAATCGATTGGTCACCGGATACGATAGGTAGGAGCCGATGTATCCGCCGATCATGTCGAGAGGATCGGATTTTAGGGCGTTCACTTGATAGGTCGTACCGGGAACTGTCGGATTCGCCAAGGGTTTCGTAAGGGATAAAGGCATGCTTGTCGCCGAGATGCGTCCGCCGAAGCCTATATAACGATTCATGAACCAAGCGCCTTCAAATCCGGCCGTACTTCCCGGCGATGCTTTTAATCGCACATCCGGAGCCAGATTAAACTTTGTCGGCATCAAGCTAAACCCCATATAGATTCCGAAAAAAGAGGGATTTCGCTGGTATTTGAATGTCTCGAATCCCAGATAGCTATGGGTGATACCTTTGTCCTTGAAGATCAGATCCGTTAGAAAATATCCGACCTCGGTCGATAAGATCCCGATTCCGGCACCAACCATTACATCCGATAGCCAGTGCTTGTTATTGAGCATACGGGATACGGCCGTGGCGGTCGCTACCGTATAGCCTCCTATACTATACCAAGGGCTACGGGTCGTCCCGTATTCTTTATGCAACATGGTGGCGGCCATAAATGCCATGGCCGTGTGCCCGGAAGGGAAAGAATGATTGTTCGAACCATCCGGACGGGTGACATTTGCCGTATGTTTCACCGTATTGATGGTTGCTCCCATGATACTGGCGGTGATGGCTTCGGATACGAGCATTCGGGACCAAGAGCTTCTTCCTTGTACACCGCCTATTTTTAAGCCAAGCATCGCTACGGCAGGTAGATATTGCAGGTAATCGTCGTAATGGTATCGGAAATTTGGAATATATGTATTGCGCAAACTCTGAAAATGATCGTCCTCATTTTTGATAATCAAACCGCTAACGATCAACGGTACCCCGATATAGGTCATTTGGAAAACATTGCTGGTAATTATCTTGTCGGTTTGTCTTTGGATTCTTCCCCAAGTAGATAAAGGCGCTAGACTGGAACTGTCGTTCCGGTGGGTAAAAGTGCTTGTTTGGGAAAAAGTCGTGCCCTGAAACATTGATATGCAACAAATACTATATAATATGGTTAATCTTGTTTTCACTAACTACTTATTCTTTTTGTTTCATGCAGCGAATATAATAGGATCGATTTATAGTATAACAAGAATTTATGTTATTTCTATGTTACATTTACGAGTTGGTTTCATATCTTTGTTTCCCAGATATATTAGAAACAGAATACATGAGATCTCATTTGCTAATAGGTGCCGCTTCGTCGGGAAGCGGGAAGACTACTTTTACCTTAGGATTGCTTCGTGCCTTGAGAAATCGTTCTTTACGGGTGCAGCCTTTTAAGTGTGGGCCGGATTATATAGATACTCGTCATCATAAAATGGCGGCTGGTTGCGCTTCCGTGAATTTGGATGGTTTCATGATGTCGGAAGGGCATATCAAGGATTTATATGCCCGGTATACCTCGAATGCGGATGTAGCCGTGACCGAAGGGGTGATGGGGCTGTTCGATGGCTACGATGCCATGCGAGGGAGTAGTGCGGAGATCTCCGGTTTATTGCGGATACCGATCGTATTGGTGGTGAACGCTAAAAGTACGGCTTATTCGGTGGCTCCCTTGCTTTATGGCTTCCGGAATTTTCGGAAAGATCTGAATGTCGTGGGGGCGGTATTTAATTTCGTGGCGTCGGAGAGTCATTATTCTTTCTTGAGACAAGCGTGTGAGGATGCGGGTGTGGAAGCGTTAGGCTATCTACCGAAGTGTGCGGATGTAGAGATCCCGAGCCGGCATTTGGGGTTGTCGTTGGATGAGGATTTTTGCTTTGAGGAGTTTGCGGACCGGGTTGCTTGCTTGGTGGAGGAGCATGTGGATATAGACCGCCTGTTGGCAATCACGGCTTTGCCAGAGCGACAGCCAGTTCCTCAGGTTAAGGAAGTCATGAGGACTGTTTCAAAGGCAAACTTAAATATAGCCATCGCCCGTGATCCCGCTTTTAATTTCTCATATGAGGAAAATATACATTTCTTATCTACTCTAGGCAAGATTACCTATTTCAGTCCATTGAGGGATGATTGTTTACCGGAGGCCGATTTTGTCTATTTGCCGGGTGGATATCCCGAGTTATATTTATCGGAGTTGAGCATGAATTCCGGGATGCGTGAATCGATTCATTCCTTTGTGGAAGTGGGGGGCAAGTTGCTGGCGGAATGTGGGGGGATGATGTATCTCTGTAAAGAGATTATCGGTACGGATGGGAATGCCTATCCAATGGCCGGTGTATTACCGCAATCCGCCACGATGGAGAACATGAAGTTACGTTTAGGGTATCGGACTTTATGCTATAAGAATGATGTCTTACGAGGGCATGAGTTCCATTATTCCCGGATCGTGCCTATGGAAAGTCCGCTGCCTTCGGTAGCGAAAGCCTTTACGGCGAAAGGAGGTCAAACGGATACCCCGCTATATCGCTACAAGAACGTATTGGCGGGGTACACGCATTTATATTGGGGAGATCCCTGTCGGAACGATTGGTTTATTGATTATCTGTATGGGGAAGCCCCAGATTGTTCTCGATAAACATTTTCAATATATTGATGGCGATCTGGTTGCTTCCTCCTTCGGGTATAATTAGGTCGGCATATCGTTTGCTAGGCTCTATAAATTGCAGGTGCATAGGCTTTAGTACCCGGGTATAGCGTTCCATTACCGCTTCCGCCGTGCGTCCTCTCTCGATCATATCCCGTTGGATCACACGGATAAGACGTTCGTCCGAATCTGTATCGACAAATACTTTCAAGTCCATCAAGTCTCGTAATTGAGGGTCGCATAAAGCGAGGATCCCTTCGATGATGACAACATCACGAGGCTCGATATGAATGGTCTCGGGCAATCGGCAGCAGGTAAGATAAGAATAAGTCGGCTGCTCGATGCATTTCCCCTCTTTCAGCAAGGTGACTTGCTCTGAGAGGAGCGGCCAATCAAATGCGTCGGGATGGTCGAAATTAATATATTGACGTTTCTCTACCGGCACATGGCTGTTATCTTTGTAATAAGAATCTTGAGGGAGTAATACGACCTCACCGGGAGGTAAACTTTCTATGATCTTTTTTACCACTGTAGTTTTCCCGGAACCAGTCCCGCCCGCTATACCTATAATTAGCATGATTTCTTATATTAATCCATATTTATGTTTATAAATGCAAAGGTAAGAAATATTTATAGTGGTAGTATTTCGCTATTAATAGAAAAAACGAGATAAAAAGAGCTGAATTCTATGTTGTATAGCATGTTTGTCTTAAATAAAGTTAATGATCAGGCTTTTCTTGTTGGAAAATTATGCTGCATAACATAAAGTCTCTATATTTGCACTGTGTTTTTCATGGTATTAGATTTAAGGTTAACAATGAGATTGGCTGTCCGTGACGGATGGCCTTTTCTTTTATCGTAGGTCACCTCAACAATAATGATCGTTAGATGCGTTCCCCATTGTATTCATGATTTATTACTGTAGAACCTTCCTGTTGGATAAAGGTATTATCGGAAGTAGCTTGTACGCCTGTATCCAAAGATCTTTTCACGGATGTGAAATGATCTTTTCACAAGGGTGAAACGATCGTATCACGAGCGTGAAAAGATCTCTTCACAGGTGTTAAAAGATTAGATCGTCCGGAGCTTGGCTATACTTTCCACCGTTCTTATCCCTTGTGTGAGGTTACTTGCGGCACAGATCTTCAATTGATTGTTACGATATCACGAGTCCATCCCCCTTATTTACTAAAGATGGGAATCAGATAGGTTAGTTTCGCGGATATTATTTGGCTGGAAGATTTAGAGAATGTGTCTCCTTTACGGCTATTGAACATATCGCCCAGCGCATAGTAATAACGACCTTCCAACAGGAAAGAGCCTATTCCGGTGCGGAGCTCGATTCCCGGTCCGCCGCAAAGCCCCCAATCGAACTTCTTTTGGACTTCCAATGTATGTTGTTCGTCCGGACGGTTCGCGTTCGGGTTCTCGCCATTAAGGTTCGACTCCGTGCTTTCGCTCAGCGCATAACCGATTTTAGGCCCTAGATTGACGAATACACGCACTCGCTTGCTTCCGAAATGGATGTGCGTCAAGAACGGAAGCTCCATATAGTTTACCGTACGGCTATATTTATATTGAGGTTTCTCCTCAAACTTCTCTTCCCATCCATGTTGGGTAAAGTTCAATTCCGCCTGTATGCCTAAATTGGGTTCCGTATTCCAACGTATCGTCGCTCCCCCGTTAAACCCAAGTTTCATCTTCGTAGGGACTTTTGGGGCAAAACTTACGCTAGAGAAATTTAATCCGAAGGACGCTCCAACCGCAAGCTCTTGCTTAAAAGTACTTTTCTGCGCATGGCAAATCGATAAGCTTGCCATGCACAGAAATATCGCTACAAATATCTTTTTCGTCATCATATCAATTATCTTACCTCACTGCGGGTTACCGTATAATCATTCTTGTAATGTACAATAAACAAGTTCGTATTGATAAAACCGCCCCAATTATTCACTCTATGGAAATCGAATCCGGTCTGGATGCTCTTATAATGGATCTTGTCTAAATTATTCTCGAAGTTCGAGCCATATTTATTGATGGCGCCTAGGAAATACATACCCGTGTCAAAGCCTAGGATTCCATATTTCGGGAATGTGTTGATTAAATTCTTGCTATACCAGTTTTTATAATCGGAATAAAAGCTATGGACTTCCGGAGATAAGTTGTCCGCATAGAAATTACTATAGATATAGGTGTTCAATGCGTAGAAGTCCTCCAGACACTCTCTTGTATAGGTCTGCCATTCCGGATAACCGAATAGGTTGACCATATAAGGCTCTTTCTCCTCCTCTTTCAACTCGGAAAGCATACGGAGCGGTGCCTTGATCTTATTCACCGCATCTAAGGAGGCGGAGGTTGGCAATACCACATTCCGCTTGTCCCTTACCATGGCTGCCTCTATATCCGTGGCGAAAGTATCCCCTTTATAAGTTACTTCCTTGAACGGGATATCGCGTTGCTGCATCTCCGTCTTGAAGGCTTTGATAAATTCCGGCTTTTCTTCTTTATCCTTTATATTGACAAGTATGATATTGTAATCCGAGAATAAATCGCATCCGGCTTGTGCCGCCTTGGAGTATAAATAGGAATGAGGTGTGTTTACTTGATAAACATTTGCGTTTGACAAGACATCATCATTCTTGGAGGTGAAAGGGATCACGTATTTGATATTATGCTTTTGGGCAAAATCAGCGATCAATCCGATTTGGTCGTTCTGTACGGCGCCAATGATCAAATTAGCGTTTGATAACGCATCTTCTTTCAATATCTCCTTGACTTTCTTCGTACCGTTTCCAGTATCATATACCGATAGCTCGATAGAGGTTCCCATATTTCGCAAGCTGTCGACCGCCAATAGCAATCCCTCGTAATATTCCACGAAACGGGAGGTCGCAGATGATTGCGTTGTCTCGTTCGTCATGAACGGCAACAATAAGGCGACTTGGATACGGTTCACCTTCTTTATATCTTTAGGAGTAGAGAGGAGGGCGTTCACCTCACGCTCTTCCGGCTGTCTTATGTTTTGGGTGATCACTTCTTCACTGGCTACCGGTATCTTGATAACCATGCCCGCTTTCACTCCGTTTTTCAGCTCGGGGTTGAGTCTTAAAAGCTCCACGCTGGAAATATCGAACTTCCGGCAGATACGGTACATGGTCTCTTTTTTCTGTATGGTATATTCCATTTCCTTCTGTACGGTCTTTTTTTCCGTAGTAGGCAAGGTTTCCAGTCGTGTCGGCGGGATCCGGATATTCTTACCAATCGTAAAGGTCGATGTGGAGAGACCCGGATTGGCGGCGATAATATCCGTAGCGGGCACTGAATATTTAATGGATAAAGAGTACAAGGTCTCTTTCGGCTGGATCGTATGGTATGTATAGTTATCTGCTTTGCCGGAAGGTGCGATAGCGGAGTCCTTCTGCGGGATTCTTAACGTAGAACCGGCCTTGATCCCTTCTTTACTTTCCGGATTCAACCGATAAATATCCTCTACGCTTACGCCATACATGGTCGCTATGGCGTATACGGTTTGTCCGCGTTCGATGGTATGATAAAATATATCGCTCCCTTGTTCGTTAGTAAAAATAACTTGCTTATTATTCTTTTGGGAATAAACGGTTACGCTCGATAAACTTAAAAAGAACGTCAATGCGTATATACTAATCTTGTTCATTTGCTGTTCGGAGTATTTTGTGACAAAGATAGTGAATTTTGCTTATCATGCTACGTATGTCCTTTTATTTCCCTAATTTTGGAACCGTAATTTTTAGACTATATATGCTAAAGAAGGAATTAAGAAAGATACTGTTATCGCTAAGTTTTGTGTTTGTAGCGGCTGTCTCGTGTGCCCAGTATGTGGTGACGGGAGGAAGTGGTAGCCCGATGAAAGCCACGCAGAGTTCCGGCGATTCCGCCGAGCGACTTGAGGTCTACTTGGTGTATGGAATGGATAACGTGACGATTAGTTATACCTCATCATCTTCTTCTTCGCATCAATGGTATCGTTATAAAACCAAGCGATTGGAGGCCGAGAAGGTGGCCTCCACCCAAAATGGAACTACTTCCACCATTCGGAATGTAGAGGAGGGATATGGCTATTTTGTCGAGGAAGGAGCCGTATCTCGTTACGTCTGGATCGTTGATTACAGCAAATACACCTTAAACATATCCAACCTGCATGTCTCCGATAATAGCGATCCATGTAGCGGATTGGTCTTGGCTGGGACAGGTACGATCCAACCTATTTATTATTATTGGCCGAATACGGGAACAAGACGTGAACTGTCTCGCCAATTTGATGTTATTTATAATACATTGGAATATAATTCGGATAAAAAAGAATATACCTCTAAACAAGAGACGGCGGTCATCGAGGGCAATTTGTTCGGTAAATCCATTCCCGCTCCTTGGTGTGATACGGAGATCTGTGTGAAAGGCGATTATTTCGCTCGTCATTTTGGAAAGGAGGTTACGCTTTGTATCGATGAATATCAGGCCGCTGCGGTAGATGCTCATATAGACACGTTGCTGATTGAGCAAGAGGCCCCGAATATGAATACGACGAAGAGCGGTTATTGCGCTCCCGCCACTGTTCAATTTTCGGCTATCGCGAATACGCCGACAGCCGCCCTGTTTAATTGGAAAATCTATCGGCAAGGGGAAGAAGATAATCCGGTTGTTCGTTTTACGGGTGAGGAGGTGGATTATACGTTCAACCAATCCGGGACTTTTATCATCAAGTTGGAAGTAAGCGACCAAAGCACTACTTGCAGCACGGAAGATGAGGTTCAGATTGATATCTCGGAGTCTTATCTGATGATACCGAACGCATTCTCCCCGGGTACCACGCCCGGAATTAATGATGAGTTCCGGGTTGCCTATAAGTCGTTGGTGAAATTTAAGGCATGGATATTTAATCGCTGGGGCCTACAGATGTATTACTGGACAGATCCGGCCCAAGGATGGGATGGAAAGAAGGGCGGTAAATACGTTCAGCCGGGTGTGTATTTTTATGTGATAGAAGCCGAAGGTTCCGATGGCATTAAGTACAAGGAAAAAGGCGATATAAACATTCTTAGACCTAAAACAATTCAAGATGAAAATGAGAATATCCAAGAATAATTTAGCTAGTTTTTTATGTGGAGGCGTCGTTTGCTTGACCGCATGTATCTCGATGAGTTCGAATGACGTGGAAAAAGTGATAGAGAGCCGTCCGGTTGTCTCGTCCATGACCCTGTCTCCGGATGTTCCGTCCTCGGTTCCTTTTTGTGGGAAACTAATCGATATTACCCGCTATGATATGCGGGAAGCCTATGACCGTGAATTGAGTAGCTTTACTTATTTCCATTCTACGACGATGCTTCTGATCAAGCGGGCGAACCGTTATTTCCCGGTGATCGAGCCGATCTTGAAGGCGAACGGCATTCCCGATGATTTCAAATATCTAGCGGTGATAGAAAGCCATTTGGACCCCCGTGTATCCTCTCCGGCTCGTGCTGTCGGGATGTGGCAATTACTGGAGGGCACGGCAAGGGAGTATGGTTTGACAATCACCCCGACGGTCGACGAGCGTTGCCATGTGGAGAAAGCTACTGGGGCCGCTTGCCGCTATTTGAAAGCCGCCTATAAGAAATATGGAGATTGGGCGGCGGTAGCCGCTTCTTATAATGGCGGCATGGGACGTATATCCGGTGAGCTGGTCAAACAAGATGCGGATTCCTCCTTTGATCTCTGGCTGGTGGAGGAGACTACCCGTTATATTTATCGAATCATGGCGATCAAGCAAATTTTCGAGAATCCGTCGAAATACGGTTTTGTGCTTCGTGCCCGTGACCTGTATAAGCCGATCCCTACCGTAGACGTGGCTGTAAGCCAAGATATACAGAATCTGTCGGCCTTCGCTAAAGAGCATGGGATCACTTATGCGGACTTGAAACGTTTTAATCCTTGGCTCCGTGATCGGAAGTTGGTGACAGGTGGGAAGACCTATAAATTAAGCATTCCTCAAGAAAAGGATATGTATTATAAGACCCCGAATACGGAAGTATACGATTCGGCTTGGGTCGTGTCGGAGAATTGATCCGATTTTTATTGATACAAAAAATAAAGTGTTTCATTTAGATGGTATAACAGCCCATCGTAATGAAACACTTTTTCTATACTACTTCTCGTTTAAACTGATTCTGTCTATTAGTCAACGATCGTCACACGGTGACCGTTGAACACGTTCAATCCGAGTTTATTCATTACATACTTAATAGCAAGCTGTGCCTTTACAGAGTTACCAGCTTGGTCAATAGGAGGAGCGAATGCGGAAATACCGAATTGTCCGGGAAGTACACCCATGACACCACCGCCTACACCAGTTTTTGCGGGAATACCGGAAGTGTACAACCAATCACCGGTGTGTTCATAAAAACCTACGGTAGAGATCATGGAAGTGATCTTCGGAGATAACTCTGCATCGAATACTTGTTTCTTTGTCACAGGATTAAGACCTAAATTTGCGACCGTAGCGGCAGCGACAGATAGTTGCTTAGCCGTGATACCCAAAGAACATTGGCGGGTATACAGATCCAAAGACATATCCGGATCGTCATAAATGCGATTGTAATTCTTTAGCAACCAAGCGATGGAGCGGTTATTGAAGTTCGTTGCGGACTCGGATTTGTAGAGTTCGTCGATCAACTGCGGTGCGCTTCCGCATAAATCCGTGATATTGGCTACGATAGCATCCCACTTCTGTTTGGAATCACCGACAGGCTTCACCATACTACAAGCCGTGATAGCGCCGGCATTTACCAATGGGGTAGAAGGATGGTCGTTTTCCAATAGGATAGCGATGATGGAGTTAAATGGCAATCCGGTAGCGTCGGCACCAATTTTCTCCAATAATTCTTTCGCTCCGTATTGGCGCAGTACCAAGATAGCGGTGTGTACTTTCGATACGGATTCGATACCGAAACGATATTCGGAATCCCCCACCTCGATGGTTTGTCCGTTTAAAAGGCAAATACTGATTCCGAATAGATTTTTATTGATATTCGCCAGATAAGGAATGTAATCGGCATTCTTACCATCCGTATTTGTCTTGTAAAGATCGTAAGCCTGTTGAGCTACTTCCTTTATTTGGGCGATCGTTATTTTTTTGTCCATATATGAATTGGATTAAAGAAGGCGTGTATGAAAACACTGATAGTCCTTTCATGCACGCCTTGATGAATTTTGTTTTTATTTCTTAGCGTTGCTCATTGCGGTGTGAGTAAATACCTTACCCTTAACCGGAACGTTTTTGTCTTGAGCGATGCGAGTAGGAGTCGGATATTCAAGTTTCTCCAATGCCTCTACAGCGTTCTTGATATCACCTAATAACATATCGGCCATATCACGGCTGAAACCTTGACGAACTACGACACGCATAACCACGTAGTTATCCAGCTTCTTCGGTAGTGTATACGCTGGAACCATCCAACCGCTTTGTTGCAATTTATCTTGCAAATCGTAAAGTGTCCATTTGGCGTTCTTAGCGTAATCCGGTTTCATGTACCAAATAAACAATGGATTCACAACCTCGTTGCTGTAATTAACGAATGGGGCCATCTTACCGATTTCTTGGTGGATGTATTTCGTGATTTCCATACTGTTATATTGGATTTGTTTGTAGCCCTCGAATCCGAGACGGATAAACTGATAGTATTGTCCGAGGATTTGTGCGGCAGGACGAGAGAAGTTCAAACCAACCTGAGTGATATTCGCTCCAAGATAGTTTACGCTGAATGCCATTTCTTCCGGCAAATATTTCTTGTCTTTCCAAACAACCCAACCCAATCCCGGGTAAACCAATCCGAATTTATGTCCGGATGTGCTGATAGAAAGAACCCATTTCAAACGGAAGTCCCATTTTGTCTCCGGGCTTAAGAACGGAAGGATAAAACCACCGCTGGCGGCATCTACGTGGATAGGTATATCATAACCGGTCTTGGCATTGTATGCGTCGAGCGCTTTGTCCAAGGCTTCTACGTCATCGTTCAGTCCTGTCCATGTTACACCTTGGATAGGAACGATACAAATCGTGTTCTCGTCACACATCTTAAGCGCTTCTTCCGGATCAAGTGTCGTCTTGTCTAAAGTCAAGGGAACTTCACGCATTTCGATTTGCCATAGCTGGGCGAATTTCTCCCATACGACTTGGAAGCCAGTAGAGATCACGAAATTAGGCTTGTCAGTTGGTTTACCTTGTGCTTGTCTCTTTTTGCGCCAACGTAACCAAGCGGCTACACCACCTAGCATACAAGCCTCTGAAGAACCGATAGCCAAGGCTCCGGTTTTCCATTTTTCTTGCTCGGGAGAATTCCAAAGACTCGCCATGATATTAATACATTTGGCGTTCATAACAGCGATTCTCGGATACTCTGTTTCGTCAATATAGTTGATGTTGATAGCCTCGTTCATCAATTTTGTCGCGTACTCGTCCATATACGTAGTAACGAATGTAGCTAGGTTCAAGCGAGGCTGTGTTTGTGCGAAAGTCTCGTCTTTAACCATTTGATAAGCGATCTCCGGGGTTGTAGGGCCATCAGGAATCTTATCTACTGGAGAGGGTGTCAACATCACTTCTGAGCCAAAAATCGCTGTTTTGGCATCGCCATTTCTGAAATTTGAGTCTTTCATTTTTCTTTAGTTTTTTTGTTAATAAAATGATTTGAGTCAATGGAATACTGCTTCCACTGAGCGTTTATGCCAAAACAGATTATGGATTGGAATGTTTTTTGGATTTACATTATTTGGGGTTTATTAGCGATACAAGTCCAGTCCTCTTGGAAAGAACGAAAATGATGAACTTTCACATAAAATGTTTGTTTTGATTAGATAAAAACGTAAAACTAAATCTTTATGAGAATACAGACAGGCCGGGGCACAATTCCCCTTATAACTCTGGTAGGGATATGGTCTATCTCCGCTTTAAATGCATTACCGGGTTTAGCGGTTTCTCCGATATTAGGGAAACTTTCCGTTATTTTTCCTCATTCTACGGAACTGGATATTCAGATGCTTTCCTCTTTGCCATCGTTATTGATAATTCCATTTATTATATTGTCGGGTAAATTAACGGAGAAAGTAAATGAGATACGTCTATTGCAATTAGGCTTGGTGATCTTTGCCCTAAGTGGTATTCTATACTTACTCTCTAATAAGATGTGGCAGTTGATAGCGGTGAGCGCCTTAATGGGAATCGGATCTGGCTTGATCGTACCCTTATCGACCGGTTTGATTTCTCGTTTCTTTATCGGGAAATACCGGACGAAGCAATTTGGTTTAAGTTCTGCTATTACAAATGTAACGTTGGTATTAGCCACGATCTTAACGGGATATCTGGCGGAGGTGAATTGGCATTTACCGTTTGCCGTTTATCTATTACCCTTGATTTCCATCGTACTTTCCGTATACTTGAAAAGGAGTATGGAGAATGAGCCGGCGATCGTATCGAAATCAGAAGTGAAAGCCCCTGTTGCGGCAGATCCCGTCACGGTTCCGGGTAAATATGGTGTGGATATAAAGCATCTGGTACAAATCATGTGTTTTTATGGATTGGCTACGTATTTAGTGATTATAGTCAGCTTTAACTTACCGTTTTTAATGAAGGAATATAAGTTTACAAGCGGTAATTCCGGATTAATGATTTCATTGTTTTTCTTGGCTATTATGGCTCCCGGTTTTATCTTGAATCAGATCGTTGATTTATTTAAGCAAAAGACAAAATTTGTCAGTCTATTGGCGATCGCTTTAGGGATAGCCTTGATTTTGATATCTCGTACGGAATGGCTAATTGGATTGGGATGTATTTTTATCGGTTTTGGATATGGTGTTATCCAGCCAATCGCTTATGATAAAACGACTCGTACGGCCATTCCTGAGAAAGTTACATTGGCATTAGCTTTCGTGATGGCGATGAATTATTTGGCGATATTACTTTGTCCGTTTATTATCGATTTCTTCCAGTCTATACTCCATGTCAAGAGCCAGCAATTCGCGTTTATTTTTAACCTCTGTATTGCGCTGGTCGCTACGATCTGGGCTTATGTAAAACGAGACTCGTTCCTTTTCAACGATAAAATTTGATTTACGAATATAAAACTAAAAAATGATAGACAGTGAAAAATAAGAAAACAGAAGCTAATATTAGCATGGTGGTCTCAAAAACTTTCAGTGGATTGAATATGAACGCCTTGAAATACTTGCTTCCCTTATGGATGAGCCCGTTGACGGGCGCTTCTTTCCGATGCGTGTTTGCGGCCGTGGCGTTTTGGGTGATCGGCTGGTTTATGAAACCGGAGGTTTCTACGACGAAAGATAAGGTGTGGCTATTCTTACTAGGCGCTATCGGTATCTATGGTTTTATGTTTCTTTATTTAGTGGGGCTTAGCAAGACAACGCCGGTCTCGAGTTCTATTTTCACGAGCTTGCAACCGATCTGGGTATTTTTGATTATGGTATTCTTTTATAAGGAAAAGGCTACTTGGATGAAAATACTCGGTATCTTGATTGGTTTATCTGGGGCCTTGGTTTGCATCTTGACCCAGCAAAGCGACGATTTAGCGGCGGACGCTTTTAATGGAAATATGCTATGTCTGGCTAGCTCCGTGTTTTATGCCGTGTATCTGGTATTAAGCCAGCGGATCTTACAAAAAGTAGGGACGATGACGATGCTTCGATATACATTCACGGGCGCCGCTTTTTCCAGTCTATTGATTTTGCCGATAGAGGGCTTTCATGCTCCTTTATTCTCGGAGCCATTTCATTGGTGGCCTTTTGCCGTATTGATGTTTGTGCTTATTTTCCCTACGGTAATTAGTTATCTGTTGATTCCTATCGGATTGAAGTATTTGAAAACTACGTTGGTGGCTATTTATGGCTATCTGATCTTGATCGTGGCAACGATTACATCCCTATTGATCGGGCAAGACCGTTTCAGTTGGACACAGACGTTCGCCATTATCTGTATTTGCGCCGGGGTTTATCTGGTTGAGATAGCGGAAGGAAAAGAGAAAAAGACAGTCAAGGTTTGACTTATTAAATATGAACTATTAAATTGTAGCGTTATGGATAAAAAACAAGAAAAGAAAATCTGGAACTCTCAACTTGCGATTGAGAATCCGAAGAATGATAGGATCGCTGTTATTTACTCTGTAAAAGTTAGTAGTGTACGAATCCTAGAGAAACCTCGTAATCCGAAAAGAGGGAAGACCCGTTGACAATCATCATCCCCTATTCTATATATAAATATATGAATAGGGGATGACTGTCTATTTATTCTCCACTTCCATGCTCATGATATAATCGTTCATGAAATAGCCGTTTCCTATATGATGGTCCCGTGTGCCTATTTCCCGTAATCCCATATGTCTGTAGAAGCCTATGGCGGGATTGTAACGGTTTACGTATAATTCTATAGTGAAAGGCCCGGTATGTACCTCCTTCAAATAATTAATACCTTGTTCGATGATAAAACGCCCGATTCCCGTGCCATGCATTTCCGGTAGGGAATAGATCTTTTGAAAATTGTACGTGTTTTCACCTGTTTTCTCTATGGATAAATAGCCTGCCGGCATATCGTCCGCCAATATAATAAAATATTGATGATGTAACTCTTCCATTTGTTTAAGAATGTTATCCGGAGCGTACATCATATCGAACATATAATCCAATTGCTCTTTAGAAAGTATCTTTCCATACGTGTTCTCCCAAATGCGTGAGGCAAGATCATGAATAAGAGAACGATCATCAATAGTCGCTTTTCTAATCGTAAACATGTTAATTTTGTATTTTGACTCACAAAGATACAAATAGACGAACAAAAATACAATATAGACGAATGTAAATAGAATTTTACTTGACTAGTGTTATTTTTTAGCTTGATTTCACACTTATTTTGATGTTAATCCGCGAAAAATAATAACTTTGTGGGCGTTTACTATTGAAAAATACAATTCAAATACATAATAGGAAATGGATACAAAGATTCAGGAACTAACAGACAAGATCTACAAGGAAGGTGTAGAGAAGGGGAACGAAGAAGCGGGGCGTATAATCGCCGAGGCCAATGCTCAAAAGGATACGATTCTTAAAGATGCGGAAGCGGAAGCGAAACGTATCGTAGCGGCTGCTGAGAAACAAGCTGCCGAGTTGAAGAAGAATACGGAAGCCGAATTGAAATTGTTCGCCACCCAGTCTGTCGAGGCATTAAAGAGCGAGGTGACAAACCTTATCACTGGTGATATCGCTAGTTCGAATGTGAAAGCGGCGTTGATGGATCCCGCCTATATGCAGAAAGTGATCCTTGAGCTTGTGAAAAGCTGGCCCGCTAATGAGTTCTTGACTATCCAAGCTTCTGATTCCGATGGCTTGAAGGCGTATTTTGAGGCCAATGCCAAAGGCTTGCTAGAGAAAGGGTATAAGATCGAGAAGGTAAGCGGAAAGAAAGCGTCTTTCTCTATTATCCCGGCGGATGGGTCTTATAAAGTGACGTTTGGCGAAGACGAGTTCATCGAGTTCTTTAAAGAGTTCTTGCGTCCGCAATTAGTAGAAATGCTGTTCTGATATGAGTAAGTATTACTACTTAATCTCCGGACTTCCTAACATAGCGTTGGATGATAGTAAACTAGCCTATTCGGTCTGTGAGTTCCGGACGGAAATAGAGGATATGCTATCTTCTAAGGATAAAAAGCTGATTGATTTATTTTATTTGAAATATGATAATATAAATCTGCTGGCTCACGCTAAAAGACCGGACTCCGATCCGGATCAAAGAGGAAGAATAACGTATGATGAGTTCAATACTTTATATAAAGCGTTGAAGGATGAGGAAAAAATTCCCAAAAATGATAATCTCCCGCCTTATTTCGTGGACTTTTTTAAACTGTATCTAGCCGAAGAGGCTAAGGACACCAAAAGTGAGAAAGAATATATATCATGGGAAGACCGCTTGGCTGCGTTATATTATGAATATGCCATGAAATGTGGGAATAAGTTCGTGGCCGATTGGTTCGAGCTTAACTTGAATATCAACAATGTTCTTACTGCGATCACTTGCCGTAAATATGGATTTGATAAGGCCAATTATATCGTGGGGCATAATGAGATAGCGGAAAATATCCGTACGTCGAACGCCCGTGATTTCGGCTTGGGCGATTCCGTGGAATATTTGCCCGAGTTACAACGCATCGCCGAAGAGACCGATCTGATCGTTCGTGAGAAGAAAATCGATCTTTTGAAATGGAAATGGCTGGACGATAATACCTTCTTCAAGACGTTCGACATAGAGAGTGTATTCGCTTATTTATTGAAATTGGAGATGATAGAGCGCTGGGTAACCTTGGATAAGGCGAGAGGCGAGAAGACTTTCCGTGAATTGGTAGGCGCCATGAAGATGGGTAGTGAGAATGCGTTGGAAGAATTTAAAAGAAACAATATAAAATAAATTATGGCTACGAAAGGAATTGTAAAAGGAATCGTATCCAACCTAGTAACCGTAGAGGTGGATGGTCCGGTTTCTCAGAATGAGATCTGTTACATTTCTGTCGGAGGCGTGAAGCTGATGTCGGAAGTAATCAAGGTGATAGGTAAGAATGCCTTTGTACAAGTATTTGAGAGCACACGTGGTATGCGTGTCGGTGACGAGGCTGAATTCCAAGGGCATATGTTGGAAGTTACGCTGGGTCCGGGTATGTTGTCCCGCAACTATGACGGTTTGCAGAATGACTTGGACAAGATGGAAGGTGTATTCTTGAAACGTGGCGATTATACGTTTGCGTTGGACAATGATAAGAAGTGGGACTTCAAGCCTCTGGCTAAAGCGGGCGATACCGTGAGCGCCGGTGATTGGCTGGGAGAGGTGGACGAGAATTTCCAACCTCATAAGATTATGGTCCCCTTTAAGTTCGAGGGATCTTATACTGTGAAATCGGTGGTTCCAGCCGGACAATATACCATCAATGATACGATGGCTGTCCTTACGGACGAAAATGGCACGGACGTAAACGTGACGATGATCCAGAAATGGCCGGTAAAGAAAGCCATCACTTGTTATAAGGAAAAGCCCCGTCCATTCAAATTGCTGGAGACGGGCGTTCGTACGATCGATACCGTGAACCCGATCGTTGAGGGTGGTACCGGATTTATCCCCGGTCCGTTCGGTACGGGTAAGACGGTGCTTCAGCACGCTATCTCTAAACAAGCGGAAGCGGATATCGTGATTATCGCTGCCTGCGGTGAGCGTGCGAATGAAGTAGTGGAGGTCTTTACGGAGTTTCCGGAATTGGTAGACCCGCATACGGGACGTAAATTGATGGAACGTACGATCATTATCGCCAATACATCCAACATGCCGGTAGCCGCTCGTGAGGCATCCGTATATACGGCGATGACCATCGCCGAGTATTATCGCAGCATGGGCTTGAAGGTTCTGTTGATGGCCGACTCTACTTCCCGCTGGGCACAGGCTTTGCGTGAGATGTCCAACCGTTTGGAGGAGTTGCCCGGACCGGATGCCTTCCCGATGGACTTGTCCGCTATCGTGGCGAACTTCTACGCTCGTGCGGGATTCGTCCATTTGAAAAACAACGCTACAGGTTCCGTCACTTTCATCGGTACGGTATCGCCGGCCGGTGGTAACTTGAAGGAGCCGGTGACCGAGAATACGAAGAAGGTGGCCCGTTGTTTCTATGCCTTGGAGCAGGAGCGTGCCGACCGTAAACGTTATCCGGCCGTAAACCCGATCGAGAGTTATTCCAAGTATATCGAGTATCCGGAGTTTCAGGAATACATCGCTAAACATATCTCCCCGGAATGGATCGAGAAAGTAAACGAGATCAAGACCCGTATGTTGCGTGGTAAGGAGATCTCCGAGCAAATCAATATCTTGGGTGATGATGGTGTGCCTGTCGAGTATCACGTTACATTCTGGAAGTCCGAGTTGATCGACTTCGTGATCTTGCAACAGGATGCTTTCGATGCCATCGATGCGGTTACTCCGTTGCAACGTCAGGAATTCATGCTGGATAGAGTCGTGAATGTTTGCCGTTCAGAGTTTAAGTTTGATACCTTCCTAGAGGTTATGGACTACTTTAAGAAGATGATCAACATCTTTAAGCAGATGAACTATTCGGAATATGAGAGTGACCAATTCAAGAAGTTTAATACGGAACTGGATGAACTTTTGAAGGAGAGAATCGAAAATTAAAAGAGTTATGGCAACAAAAGCATTTCAAAAAATATATACGAAGATTACCCAGATCACAAAAGCTACCTGTTCGCTGAAAGCAACGGGAGTTGGGTATGATGAGTTGGCCTCTGTAGACGGAAAGCTGGCTCAGGTGGTAAAGATTATCGGCGACGAGGTGACGTTGCAGGTATTCTCTGGAACGGAAGGTATCCGTACGAATGCCGAGGTGGTATTCATGGGGAAGGCCCCTTCCTTGAAAGTAGGTGACCAGTTAGCCGGACGTTTCTTCAACGCTTATGGCGAGCCTATCGATGGCGGCCCGATCCCCGAGGGACGTGAGGTCGAGATCGGTGGTCCGTCCGTGAACCCGGTACGTCGTAAACAACCCTCTGAATTAATCGCTACGGGTATCGCCGGTATCGACTTGAATAATACCTTGGTAACCGGTCAGAAGATCCCGTTCTTCGCCGACCCCGACCAGCCTTTCAACCAAGTTATGGCGATGGTAGCCTTGCGTGCAAAGTCCGATAAGATTATCTTGGGAGGTATGGGTATGACGAACGACGACTACCTGTTCTTTAAGAATACATTTAGTAACGCCGGTGCCCTAGACCGTATCGTTAGTTTTATCAACACGACCGAGGACCCGTCCGTAGAGCGTATCTTGATCCCGGATATGGCGTTGAGCGCCGCTGAGTATTTCGCCGTGGAGAAGAACGAGAAGGTCTTGGTATTGCTTACCGATATGACCAACTACGCCGATGCCTTGGCGATCGTATCAAACCGTATGGACCAGATCCCGTCTAAGGACTCTATGCCGGGTTCCTTGTATTCGGATTTGGCGAAGATTTACGAGAAAGCCGTTCAATTCCCGGCGGGAGGTTCCATCACGATTATCGCCGTAACGACCTTATCCGGTGGTGATATCACGCATGCCGTACCTGATAATACGGGTTATATCACGGAAGGTCAGTTGTATTTGCGTCGTGATAGCGATGTGGGTAAGGTCATCGTCGATCCGTTCCGAAGCTTGTCTCGTTTGAAACAGCTGGTAACCGGAAAGAAGACCCGTGAGGATCATCCACAGGTAATGAACGCCGCCGTACGCTTGTATGCCGATGCCGCCAACGCTAAGACCAAGCTGGAGAACGGTTTCGACTTGACCGACTACGACAACCGTACCTTGTCTTTCGCCAAGGATTATTCTTCTAAGCTGTTGGCTATCGACGTAAACTTGGATACGACGGAGATGCTGGACGTAGCTTGGGGATTGTTCGCTAGATATTTCAGCCCGGAGGAGGTAAATATCAAACAAGGATTGGTTGATAAGTACTGGAAGTAAATTAAATAAACATGGCAATAAAGTTTCAATATAATAAAACCTCTCTTCAGCAATTGGAAAAGCAACTGAAGATGCGTGAACGCTCCCTGCCTACGATCAAGAGCAAGGAGAGCGCTCTGCGTATCGAGGTGAAGCGGACCAAGGACGAAGTGAATAAATTGGAACTTCAGCTAGAACGAGAGATTCAGAGTTATGAGAATATGGTGGCTTTGTGGAACGAGTTCAATCCGGAGCTGATCTCCGTGAAGGACGTTACGCTCTCCACGAAGAAGATCGCCGGCGTGATCGTCCCGTTATTGGACGAGATCAAGTTCGAGATCGGACACTATAGTCTCTTTAATGCCCCCGCATGGTATACGGATGGTATCGAGTTGCTGAAAAAGCTGGCTCGTACCGGTATCGAGGCGGAGTTCTCGGGCATGAAGCTGGAGTTGTTGGAGCATGCTAGGAAAAAGACCACTCAGAAGGTGAACCTGTTTGAGAAGGTACAGATTCCGGGTTATAAGGATGCGATCCGTAAGGTGAAACGGTTTATGGAAGACGAGGAGAGTCTTTCTAAGTCCTCACAGAAGATCATGAGAGCCAATCAGGAGAAACGTAAGGCAAAAGAAGAAAAAGAGGAGGCCGAGGTATGATAGTAAAGATGAGTAAATATGCCTTTATGGTGTACCATAAGGAGTATGATACGTTCCTTTCTACGCTTCGTGACTTAGGTGTCGTCCATATCAAGGAGACAAACTCCGTGATGGATGACGAGAAGTTGCAAGAGCTTCTGGCTGAGCGTAAACAGATCAATACGCTGATGCGTTACTTTAAGAACCTCCATGCGGCGGAGAAAGACGTTAAGTTTGCCCCGGCCCGTGAGTTGACGAAAGAGGAAGGCTTGAAGTTGGTGCGTAAGATAGAGGAATTGCAAGATAAGAAAGCGCAATTGATCGCTTCCAAGCAATCGATCGAGAAGGATCTGGCTTATATGGAAATATGGGGTGAGTTCAGTTATCAGAATATCAACCGTCTGAAAAGAGCGGGATACGATGTTACGTTCTTTACCTGTCCTACCGCTAAGTACGAGCCGGAATGGGGTGTGCTGTATAACGCCATTCTGATCAATAACTTCCAATCGGTAACGTATTTTATCACGATTACCAAGGAAGGTACCTTGATCGATATAGACGCTGAACGTCCGAAGATGCCGGTTCAAGGATTGGCGAAGTTGCGTGCCCGTCTGGATCAACGTACCAAGGATATCCAGAATGTGGAGGATGAGCTGAAACATCGTGCCGTGGAGGATTATAAAACGTTGGAGGAATTCGATAAGAACCTGCAGGACGAGTTTAATCTTTCTAATGCGTTAGTGCAGACAGATCGGCAAGCGGGTGATAAGCTCATGTTGTTGGAAGGTTGGGTGCCGACGGAAAACGCTCCGGCCTTGGAGCACGAGCTGGATAAGCAAGGTTATTTCTTCCAGCAATTAGAGATCGAGGATGGGGATAAGGTGCCTATCAAGTTACGGAATAATAAATTCAGTAAGCTGTACGAGCCTATCACGAAGATGTTCTCCTTGCCTAATTACGGAGAACTTGATCCGACCCCGTTGTTCGCCCCGTTCTTTATGCTGTTCTTCGGACTTTGTTTCGGCGATGGCGGATACGGTTTGCTGGTCATGATCGCTTGTACGATCTTGAAGAAGAAGGTGAACCCGGACTTCAAGCCTTATTTGACCTTGTTCCAGTATTTAGGTTTCGCCGCCTTATTGGTGGGTACTTGTACGGGATCTTTCTTCGGAGTGGCCTTGGCGGATATCCCGGCTTTGTCAAAGATCAAGAACTACTTTGTGAATAGCGACAACTTGATGACATTCTCTATTGTCATCGGTTTGGTACAGATCATATTCGGTAAATGTGTCGCTGCTTACAAGATCAAGATACAGAAAGGAACGAAACACAGTATCGCTCCGTTCGCTTGGGTGTTCGTGATCATATCCTTGGCATTGGCGTTCGGACTTCCGATGTTAAACGTTCACTTGCCGAACGCTGTCGTTATGGTATGTTACGGAATCGCCATCTTGGGTCTGGTTGTCGCTTATTTGTACAATACACCGGGCAAGAACGTATTCTTGAACTTTGGTACCGGACTTTGGAACACGTACAATATGGCCTCCGGATTGCTGGGGGATACGTTATCATACATTCGTTTGTTCGCTATCGGTCTGACCGGTTCCATCTTGGGTGGCGTATTTAATACGTTGGCGGTTACGATGACAGACGGTATGAATATCGTGGCACGTGCGATCTGTATGTTGTTGATCTTGTTAGTGGGTCACTCCATCAATATCGCTCTTTGTACGATCAGCTCCTTGGTACACCCGCTTCGTTTGATCTTCGTGGAATATTACAAGAACGCAGAGTTCGAAGGTGGAGGTAAGGCTTATGAGCCATTCAGAAAAGCATAACAATTAAACGAGAAAATAAAACAATAAAAGAATAATTTAAAAACACATTTTATTATGGAACCAATTTTATTAGCTTATGTAGGTATTGCGTTGATGACAGGTTTAACTTTTATCGGCAGTAGTTATGGTGTTACGATCGCAGGTAATGCGGTGGTAGGTGCGATGAAGAAAAATCCGGATGCTCTGGGTACGTACATCGCTTTAAGTGCGTTGCCTTCTTCACAGGGTTTGTATGGATTCGTGGGCTACTTTATGATGCAGAAGTTCTTGGTCGCTGATATTTCCATGTTGGCCGCTACGGCTGTTTTCGGCGCTGGTTTAGTGTTAGGTTTCGCTGGTTTTTACTCTTCAATCCGCCAAGCTCAAGTTTGCGCGAATGGTATCGCTGGTGTTGGTGCCGGACACAACGTATTCGGTGCTACGATGGTAATGGCCGTATTCCCTGAGTTATACGCTATCTTGGCCTTATTGGTTGTGATCTTGATTGGCGGAACGATTCCTGTCGCCTAATCATTCAAACATCTGGATATAATAAAGGCCGTCCCGGACATTCCCGGGGCGGCTTTTTTGATTGGATCAATGAATAAACTATCTCTTTTAGTTTATTAACTATACGAATTAGTTTGGTAACTAAAAGTTTTAGTTACTTTGTCGCAAACAAGATAAGGTTATGAAACGACTTACGGCGAAAGAAGAAGAAATCATGGGCTGGTTCTGGCAGAAAGGCCCATTGTTCGTGAAAGAGTTACTTGAATATTACGAGGAGCCTAAACCTCATTTCAATACCCTTTCTACGATTGTCCGAGGCTTGGAGGAGAAAGGTTTCCTCACCCATAAGAATTTCGGGAATAGCTATCAATATTATGCGGTCTTAACAGAAAAGGAGTATAGCAACGGCACGCTGAAAAATGTGATCGCTAAGTATTTCAATAATTCTTATCTGGGGGTTGTCTCTACGCTGATCAAGGAAGAGGATATCTCTGTGGATGATCTACGAAAACTAATAGATGATGTAGAACAAGGGAATCGTAAATAAGAACGAATATGGGAATCTTCTTTGTATATATCCTTAAATCATCCGTGTGCTTGACGATATTTTATCTGTTTTATAAGCTATTGTTGAGCCGTGATACCTTCCATCGTTTCAACCGGATCGCTTTATTAAGCTTGATCATGCTTTCGGTTATCATCCCATTTTGTGAGATTACTTTGGAGGAAGCGACGGCCATTCAGCGTCCGGTCATGGATTTGGAGAATTTGCTAGCGGCGGTTTCCATGAGAACGTCGGCAGAATCCGCTAGCCAACCTGTATGGTTACGAGTTATGGTGATAGCCTATATAATCGGAGGGATATTAACGCTTTGTCAATTCGCATATTCATTTTATGCCTTGTTTCGGTTGATGAGACAAGGTACACCGAAGCTGGTGGACGGAATCCATCTGATTCTTACGGACCAACCAGTCGTCCCGTTTAGTTGGATGCGAACGATCGTAATAAGCCGGAAGGATTTTGAGGAAAGTGGGATAGAGATCATGACGCATGAGATGGCGCATATAAAAGCCCGTCATTCCATTGATCTGCTGATCTCCGAGATTTGTATCCTGTTCCATTGGTTCAACCCATCTGTCTGGTTGTTGAGGCAGGAATTACAAAATATCCATGAATACGAGGCCGACGAGAGCGTATTAAATCAAGGCGTCGACGCAAAAAGATATCAATTATTATTAATCAAAAAAGCTGTTGGTGCACAGCGCTTCACTTCTATGGCCAACAGCTTTAATCACAGTTCACTTAAAAAGCGAATAGCTATGATGTTAAAACAAAAATCAAGTCCATGGGCACGGTTGAAGTATCTGTATGTACTCCCGTTGGCAGCCTTAACGGTGGTAGCCTTTGCCCGTCCGGAAATCTCTCACGAATTGGAGAAGATTTCGAGTGTCAAAATTAGCGAAATTATTCCGGTTCAGGAAAAAAAAGAGCCTAAAAGAAATGTAGAGGTTGAGACCCTCGCGAGGGATTCGGTCGTTTCTGAAAAAGATATGCAAGCGATACAGGAAAAGGTCTCGGCCGTGATGGAGAAATACCAGCCGGAGATTGACAAGGCGGTCGAAGAGGCTGTGAAAGCGGCGAATATCGACGAGATCGTTTCTGCGGAAATGGCGAAACACCAAGTTGAGATCGACAAGGCTGTGCAAGCGGCGATAGAGGCAGCCAAGATAGATGAGACTATTGCCGCCGAAATGGAGAAGATCCAACCGGAGATCAACCGAACCATAGAGGAGGCCATGAAAGCCATAGATATCAATGAGAAGGCTGTTAAGGAGGCTTCAAAGGTAAAATCCTCTTTCTCCGGTATTGTTTACATCGATGGAGTGGAATCATCTAAAGAGAGGATGGACAATTTGAATCCCGATCATATTGCGTCTATGAATGTGTACAAAGGAAACGAGGCGATCGCTAAATTTGGAGAGAAAGGTCGTAATGGTGTTATCGAGATAAAATTGAAGAAATAACTTTAGTCTTCCCCCTTTACTATTCTCATTCGTGAGATAGGGTAAAGGGGATCTCTTTTTAAATACATTTGTTCATTCATTTACAAAACAGTATTTAAAATAGGGATATGGATGAGAAAGGATTTGTAGAAGGTATGAGGGAGTATATAGCCCAGTTGAATCGAGAAAAGCGATATTCCTCGGCTAAGAGTTATCAAGACGCATTAAACTCCTTTATAAGGTATAGCGGAACCGACTGTATAGCTTACTCGGCTATTAATAAGGATAATCTTCGCCGGTACGAGGCTTATTTATTGGAGAACGGCTGTATGCGCAATACGATTTCCACTTATATGCGGCGTTTGCGTTGTATCTATAACAAGGCGGTGGAGAACGGTAAGGCGGAATTTATTCCCACTTTATTCAAGGGGATTTTTACGGGTGTGGAAAGTAAGCGTAAGAAGTCCTTGCCTATCGAGGATTTACACCGTCTGATGACAGTCCCGGTGGAGGATGGGAAACAGAGAAAGACACAGTTGGCGCTTTGCTTGATGTTTCTGTTTGGGGGTATGTCTTTCGTTGACTTTGCCCACTTGAAGACCGGTAATATCAAAAACGGTATATTAGATTACAACCGTCAGAAGACCGGGACACCGATGAGACTGGAGATCTTGGAGACAGCCGAGACAATGTATAAGGAATTGTCAGGAGAGAAAGTGCGAGATTCCGGATATTTATTTCCCTTTCTGAGTGGCACCAGAGAGGGGCGTGAGGAATACCTCGAATACAATGCGGCACTATTTCGATTTAACCGGAATTTAAAAGCGTTGAAAGAATTTGCGGGAATTACCTCGGATGTCACCTCTTATACGATTCGCCATTCTTTTGCCATGACATTAAAAGAACAAAATGTCCCGATTGAAATGATCAGCGAACTATTGGGGCATAAATCGATCAAGACAACACAAATTTATTTAAGGAGTTTCTCTTTAGGGAAAATGACGGAGGTTAATAGCGCCTGCTTTGGCGGTGTCTATAATTATGAATCTCAAGCGGGGTGAGGCTACTTGGAGAGTAGCGTATTCTTTCACGGCGCAAATGTAATAAAAAATAGCTAAAAACAAGCGAATAGATCCGCTTGTTTGTTCATTATTGGTGTTTGACCCTCTCTATTCTTTGATTTTTCCATTTTTTCCTAGACGTATAGACACGGTGATGCGGGCGAAACGACTCCTTGTTTTCGGTATCATTCCGCCATGTCTCATAATCTGTGTGTATCCCTGTAGAGATGGGGCGTGCCCCGTCTCATCCCTTCAAAATGGTATTTAAAATTACTCCCAGACGGTGGGAGACGGAGCGTGCTCCGTCTCTACAACTGGGTAATAACCATTCTCCTACCTT
>NZ_QTLI01000027.1:0-61824 GCF_003434625.1 Parabacteroides sp. AM17-47 | reverse complement strand
TGGACCGGCGTTCTCTCTCGAATGCGGGTGCAAAAGTAGTGTTATAAAACATAACCTCCAAACTTTTCCGGTATTATTTTTCAAGTTTTTTTCACGAGGGGGATCGCGTACATTAATAATACGTCGATATCCATTCTCGGCTCACGTGGCCCACCAAGTGGCCTCACGTGTCACCACGTGCACTTAAAACAAGTGCTCCACGAGTACATTTGCACGTATGAAAACGACAAAAACGATCTTGGCCCCGATAGGAAATCACACAGAAAAACGGCTTTTAGCTCATGAAATCATGCGAAATGCACTTGGTTTTAGTGCTTTCGGATCACGTAAACGTGGGTAAGGACCCATTATATCGCCCCCCAAAGACCCAAAAAGCCGAAGAGGGAAGAACCACACAAACAACTGTATATCCACATGTTAAGGCATCAGGAAAATTCCCCGGCAAAAATCCTAGGGCGCAAAAGGCGCATCTTTACGCTTTCAAAGAAACATTTTTAGAAAAATAATATTTACATCACTCTACAGACAAGAGGGGTATAAACGTTATTTACAGAAAAAGTTTTAGAAACATACGTAAAGA
Organism: Parabacteroides sp. AM17-47; assembly: GCF_003434625.1. Lineage (NCBI taxonomy): Bacteria > Pseudomonadati > Bacteroidota > Bacteroidia > Bacteroidales > Tannerellaceae > Parabacteroides > Parabacteroides sp. AM17-47. The sequence continues at coordinate 61,244 of NZ_QTLI01000027.1, read as the reverse complement.
TGCGCCCTTTGCGCCCTAACCTATCAGCAACATCCCTAATACGGGATACAAAAAAGTCAATGGGACACGGCCGTAAAGTCATTGAGAAACCATCTCTATTCCATTGACTTTACCACCGTTTCCCATTGAGATACTATCGCAAACCAGACACTTCAAGGACGGAAACTCATTCCCCGAAAAGAAACTTACAATCCCGTTCGGCCGCCGGTCTCGTCCAATCCTGCGGGATCATTTGCCATTGGTTTAAAGGTTGTGGGCTAAGTACGCCCTTTTCCTTTATATATTGAATCATATAATAACGGAGGTCTTTATCGGTCGAATGAATGATACGACTCTTTAACTCGTCTTGGGGAATACCGGCCCCTTTCGTCAATAACTCACCTCCTCCATTACCTCGGTAAGAGTTGAGAGCTACTTTATACGTTTTATTCTCGTCGAAAGGCCTGTTATCCGCCATTTTCAAGATCGTAATCTTCTCACCCTCTGGTTTCGTTACGTCCACGGTGTAAATGATACCAGCTGCGGAGTCAAAGTTAAAACTGAAGTTGACGAATGAGACATAATTCTCCTGTCCTTTCTTTCTCTCTTTCAATAATAAGACATGATCGTCCGGAGATTTCATCCGGTTGGTCCACATAGCGTATGATTCCTCCAAGAAACCTTTGATCTCGGCTCCCGTCAAATTCATCGTATAAAGCATATTCTCATATTTGTAAAGACTGAACATATCGCTGATCGTGATATCCCCTTTATCTATTTTTGCGTCAAAGGATAACGGGGCGGCAAAAGAGACGTCCGCACCAGTCAACTCCAATTGTAAAGAGTGAATAAAATCAATAAAAGCGGATGGCCCAAAGTAAGCGGGACGGGTCGCAATACTCTCCGTAAAAGTTCCCACCTTCTCGGAGACAAAATCATTCACCGCTTTGTATTGCGGAGCGAATTTCTCCATAAACTCCTCGCTAGGCTCCAACTTATCCACATCCGTCAAAACACCCGATACTTGTTTATCCAAAACCTTTCCATGCTCCATCTTTAACACGACATCAACGGAACCGACTACACGCCCATTACTTGCCGGATTTATCAGCAACACGGAATCTCCCTCGATATTCGCCACCTTACCACAATACCGGCGATGATCATGCCCCATCATAACCACATCGAAGCCCGGAATGCGCTGGGCAACCTCCATCGACGCATCCTCACGGTACTGGCCGGACATGGTACGAGCCTCATTTCCCGCATGAAAGATACCTACCACAACATCCGGTTTCTCCTTCTCCTGAATGATCTTCATCCATTTACGGGCCGTCTCTTCCATATCGGCGAAATAAAGACCTTGCCACAGAGTCTCCGGCAACCATACAGGAATGGCCGGAGTAATCATCCCCAGTACAACGATCTTCACACCATCACGCTCAAATACCTCATAGGGCTTTAAATAGGTCTCCCGGTCGGAGGTACGGATAATATTGGCACCCAAGATAGGGAAATCACATTGTTTGATCCAACGATCGAAAACGGCATGGCCAGCCTCTACATCATGGTTACCCATATTTCCCGCATTGTACCCCATATAATTCATCATGGCGGAAGCTATATGCGTAGAGACCGTATCCATGAAATTGTAATAATACGCCGAAGGTTGTCCTTGCAAGATATCGCCATTATCCAATAGCAAAAGGTTATCGCCATACGCCCGGCGTTCTTCTTGCACGAACGAATATACCCGTGCCAGACTTCCTCCCCACTCCCGCTGCTCGATAAAATTATACGGGAAGAAGTTTCCATGGATATCACTGGTTTCCACTAATTTCAACTTTACTTCCTTCGTTGTCGCCGACAGACCGAGAGCGACCAGCAGCAATAAGGCAATTGAATAAACTCGTCTCATATAAGGATTTTAGATAGATTAATGACGCAAAGATAACGAAATAACCTGTTCGCCCGGTTTCAACGGGATTTCTTTTCCATCCCAGATAAATATACCCGTAGTACCTTCCGGCAAGACCAGACGGGCGGTTCCCTCACCTCTCTCATCCAATTTATAAGCGGCGGTCACGCTTCCAAGCGGATGTGGGATCGTACCGGAAACCTCCTTCAGTTTTCCCAAAGACGGAGCGATCCGTATCTTCCTAAATCCGGGAGCATCGCTATCTATCCCCAACAAGATCCGGTAAAACTCGATATTCGGACTGGCTCCCCAAGCATGGCAATCAGAACGGGATGGCTCCGGCATCTCGGCCCATGTGGTCAATCCCAACGCCATCTGATCCCGCCATATTTGTAAGTTATCCAAGAACTGATCCCCTAAACCGGAAGCTTTCAACGCTTGATTCAAGTAATAACGGAAATAGATCGTACACTGGATCAAGCTCGTATCCGCCAAGGTTTGGTTCATCACCTTTACGGCCTCCTCTCCTTTCGTAACCCCAGTCAAGATCGCCAAGGCGTTCACATGCTGGGAATAGCCACGATGATCCTGCGTATCGGCGAATAGATTACGGGCAGCGTCCCAATATTTCGGGCGGATCGTCTTACGCATCTCGGTAGCGATCTTCCGGTAATGATCCGCCATGGCAGGGAGGCCGATCGCTTGTTCCATCTCCGCCGCAAACTCCAAGGTCATTATATACATCAAATCTTGGAGCGCCGAGTTTCCCTCTTTCTCCCGTATCGGCTCGCCATAATCAAAACCGGCCGCCCAATCCACGAAGAACCAATGAGGAACGTAGGACAAACTATAATCCGGCTTCAACCATTGCTCGTACCACGACAAAACCTGACGGTAAGCGGGAAGCAAGGTCTTCATGTATGCCTCATCCCCACGGTACATCCAATAATCGTGCCCCATACAAATCCACCAGAGAGAGAACGAGGATATAAACTGATGTACGCTAGACGGATATCGGCTCATCGTAATCCCTTCCGCCACCATGGACTGCCGTCCTTGCTCTATGGCATTCTTCACCATATAAGGGTCTGATGTATTATACATGGAAATCATTGCCTGTATGCGTGTATCCCCGAAATATTGCAGTTGCTCGTAATACGGGCAGTCCATATACGTCTCATTGGCGCACAGACGGGCGGTACGCCATCCTATCTCGAGCATACGGCCCAGCTCCTCATGTCCCGGAGCGGAGAAAGTGGTCTCGTTACGGAAAGGATAGGCAGAGAAAGTCCCATACATATCCTCGATCACCAAAGGCTCGGAAGCCGTCTTCACTTTCAACTCCACATATCTCCATGTACGCCACCACAGGGACGTGAAGAGACGATTATCTCCCCCATCAGCCAGTATCTTATCCCCGTACCCGATAAACTGCTTATCCGTCAACTCGTCCCGATGTCCCTTGCCATTCAACGCATACGATTTAGTGGTCGATTCCTCTTCTTGCTTATAGAGGGCTTCCGAATAACCGATATGGATCTCGGCCTCCTTTCCTTTGCTGAAGGCTAAGGAGAAATAACCCGTCGTCAGGTAATCATTATCCAGAAGCAAGCGGACCTCCGTATTCGCCGGGATCGTCAAAGCTTTTGGCCAGTAAGGAAATCCTTGCGGGCATTCGATCCCTTCCGACCGGCGGAGCTTGGCCAGACGCTCGATCCGGCTGTCCATCGGAGGTATCGGGCTAGGAACCAGCAACCGTCCCGGGTAATCTCTCGATCCTTTTGTGGCACCCTCCATGCCCCGTACGGCCTTCTCCCATTTCCTGTCGTCGTAATCCGGTTGTTCCCAGCCCCAAGGATAAGCGGAGGCTTCCAGTTCCTCACCCGGGCCAGCCACGTAATACCCCAATACCTGCCATTCGGTCCAAGGAGCATACGCCTTATTACGCAGGCAGACCCAAGTGGTATCCGTATTTACCACCGCCTCATGCCCCGTATTGCCTTGCAGGATAAAACCCGTCTGATCGTAACTGATCTGGGCGACAGGTTTCCGCTCGGCATAATTCCAGACAACGGAGGCCAGCGTATTCTTCCCTTTCCTCAGATAAGGAGCCAGATCCACCGTCTCGAAACTCCAGTTATAGATATCCCCACGGGCCGGGCCCAAGGATACCAATTTCCCGTTTACATATAATTTATAACGGTTATCGGCGGAAACATGGACGATAAACCGGGAAGGAACCACCTCCAGATCGAACGATTTACGAAAATGATAGACCCCATATACATTCGGGGCCTCACCCGGGTAGGAGATCCAACGGGCTTTCCATCGTCCCTCGAAAAGAGAAGGATCGATCTTCTCCTGATTATACCCTTTCAGGCTAATCTGGGAGGAAAGGGAGAAGGCTTGAAACACAAAAAGCAAAAGGAATAAATAGGTTTTCATACAAACACGGTATTATTTGAGATTAACGATCCGAACAAAGGTACAAAAAAAGAGAAAGCGCCAAAAGAACTTTTGCCTTTTGACGCTTTCCCTCACAATATACCGGATGCCCGGTCCTCCATTAGAAGAATATCTCCGGCTCCCTGCGCGCGCTAAAGTTCTTATGGAGCATCGCCGTGTAAGGAGTATCGAAAGTACGTGCGCCCTCGGGACACTCTTTCACGCAGGCGCAACATTTGATACATAGGTTCGGGTCGCTATACATACCCTCGTCTGCCAAGGATATCGCATGCGTAGGACACACATCCACGCAATACTCACATTGCGTACATAAATCGTTATCCGTAACAGGAGCTTGAGGAGTGGAAGGGCCTTTCACCCGATACGGGAAATTACCTTTCACCTCCAAGGCGGACAAGCATTCCACGCAGGAAACCTTCTCCAGCTCCTCGATAATCTTTTTCCCGAATTCCGTAGCCTGATTAAGATCCGACTCGTCCGGACGCCCCTCGGCAATGGGCATCCCCTTGCGGCTGAAAGAATGCTCGCCGATAAACGCTCCGGCAGCCACAGGTACGAACCCCTGTTCCGACACTAAATCACAGAGCTCTTTCAAGGCATCCTCATAATCCCGGTTCCCATACAGTACCACGGGGACTACCGGCGCATGGTGGGCAGAACGGAACATGCGAAAACGTTCCATGGCAGTCTCCGCCACACGGCCACCGTATACAGGAGCGGCTATAATCGTCAGCTCATCATCAATATACTCTTCCATATCCAGACTCTCACAAGTGACATCCGACTCGGACATCGAAGTGGCACCCATTCCTTCCGCTATCGCGTAAACGATCTTGGCGGACGTGTGTGTCGGAGAAAAATAAATTAAATGTATGTTACTATATTTCATGATTCTTATTTTAACGCACCCTCTATTTTAGTCATTAACTCAGCAAATTCCTCATCGGTATAGCCTTTGCTCGTATAAATGATCTTCCCGTCTTTTCCGACCAAATAGCCACGAGGGATCAAGTTCTTGGCGAAAGCGCCGAAAATAGCCCGGTCCTTATCGGGATACAAAGGAAAATCGAAGCCTTTTTTCTCGTTATATTTCTGTAGATCGGCATCGGAATGCTCACGCCCGATCACCAAGAGAACGAAGTCCTTGTTGTTCTTGTATTTCGGCCAGAGGGTTTGTTGGACAGCGGCCAATTCTTTTTGGCAGGGAGGACACCAAGTGGCGAAGAAATTCACGAGGATCACTTTTCCCTTTAACGAAGCGGACTGCAACTTACTCCCGTTGTCGGAAACAATCGTAAATGACGGCATGGTATCACCGACCTTCACGATATCGGAATTATCCTCCTGAGCTTTGCCTACGAAAGCCAATAACGCTAGTAAACTAGCCAATAAATACTTCTTCATAACCTTAATCATTTCTCGTTTAGGATTCAGCGACAAAGATACATTAAAATTCTCATCAAACCGCATAATTCTAAGGCTTACGAAAGTTCTACGATGCTGTACCTACCCCTCGACAGCTCTTCTAAAAGTTCTAGGGGGTTAGATGTTAAAAAAAACGTACGTGAAACCCGGAGATGTCACGTACGCTGATACCATGCAAACCCGGAGAAAGATTTACCGCAGACTTTGCGCTAAGTCATAACCGGCTTTCAATGCCTTTAGGTTCATATTAACTATATCCTCGCCCTTACGACCGAATATCTGACGGATTCCCGCCTCGATCTTATCATACTCGATCCCGATAAATGGGGTAGCAGCCCCCAGCATCACGATATTGGCGGCACGGACAGAACCCGCTTCCTTGGCGATCTCCTCCACGTCCAATACGACCTTGTGAGGGAGCTTGTCCAACTCGGCGTTCACTTTCTCGATCTCCGGATAGTTCGGGATGTTCACGAACGGACGGGAGTTCGTCACCAGCCAACCCTCTTTCTTCAGGTAAGGCAGATAACGCAAGCTCTCCATCGGTTCCAAGGAGATGATCAAATCGGCGTGGCCCTTCGGGATCAAGTCCGAGGCGATCGGCTCGTCGGAAAGACGCAGGTTAGACTGCACGTCTCCACCCCGTTGACTCATACCGTGTACTTCCGCTTGCTTCATATACAGACCTTCTTTTAAGGCGGCTTCTCCAATAACGGCGGCGATAGAAAGGATACCCTGTCCTCCTACACCTGATAGTATAATATCTGTTTTCATTTCTTGCTTGCTTTTTTCTTTCTGGTTAATGTCTGGATACACTCACGGCGGGGGATCAATACGGATACGCCCTTGTACTCGATTTCCTCACGGATGATAGACTTCATCTCCTCGAAGTTCTTTTTTAAAGGAACCATCACACGGATGTGAGCCGGATCCACACCGATACCGGCGCAGATAGACTCCAGACGTCCTGTTCCGGCGGAATCCTGCCCTCCGGTCATGGCCGTCGTCTCATTATCGGAGATAACGATGGTGATATTCGTGTTCTCGTTCACGCAATCCAGCAAACCAGTCATACCGGAATGGGTAAACGTAGAATCGCCGATCACGGAGATAGCAGGGAATACACCCGCATCGGAAGCGCCCTTCGCCATCGTGATGGAGGCGCCCATATCGATACAAGAATCGATCGCACGGAAAGGAGGCAAAGCTCCCAAGGTATAACAGCCGATATCGCCAAACACCTTAGCCGTACCGTTATACTCGGCGATCACCTCGTTCAAGGCCTCATACATATCCCGGTGTCCACAACCTTGGCACAATGCGGGCGGACGTTGCTCAACCACCTCGGGGATCGCGTAATAGCTCTGGATCTCCTTACCCAAGGCTTTGCCTACCGCATCTGGCGTAAGCTCGCCGTCACGCTGAAGCGTACCGTCCAGACGGCCATGAACCGTCACGCCTTTCGCCAAGAAACCTTTTAATTGCTCTTCAACGACCGGATATCCCTCTTCCAACACCAAGATCTCCTTACACTCGCCAACGATCTTCTCCACTTGCTTTCTCGGAAGCGGATACTGGGAGATCTTCAATACGGGATGCTCGAAACCGTCCGGATAATTCTCGGAAAGATAATTGAAAGCGATACCCGTCGTGATGATACCCAAGTCTTTATTCGGGGCATCGAAATACTTATTATATGCGGAATTCTCGGAAGCTTCCGTGAAAGCCTCTTGAGACGCCAGCAAACTCTTGAAACGTTTACGGGCCAATGCCGGGAGTAAGATAAAACGTTGACGACCGTCTTCCGGACAATTCATCCGGTTCTCCGGCTTCAACGGGCTGGTTACGACACCGGCACGAGAATGCGCCATACGGGTCGTTACACGCAGCAAGATAGGATACCCTAATTTCTCGGATAACTCGAATCCATGATATACCATATCATAAGCCTCTTGCTGGCTGGATGGCTCAAACATCGGGATCATGGCGAAATTGCCATAAACACGGTTGTCTTGCTCATTCTGGGAAGAGTGCATGGATGGGTCGTCGGCCGTAAGGATGATCATACCTCCGTTGATACCGCTCATAGCGGCGTTCATAAAGCAATCGGCGGCTACATTCAAACCCACGTGCTTCATGCAGCAAAGCGCACGTTTACCGGCATAGCACATACCCAAAGCGGCTTCCATGGCGGTTTTCTCATTCGCGCTCCAGCGACAATGGATACCTCTTTCCTTCGTTACCGGAGAACCTTGGATATATTCTGTGATTTCAGTAGAAGGGGTTCCCGGGTATGCGTATACCCCGGAGATTCCAGCGTCTATAGCGGCTTGCGCTATGGCCTCGTCCCCCAAAAATAAATGTTTTTCCATGTGTATCTGTTTTCTTAATATTGACTATTCACACTATTTAGCCGCCAAAGGTAATGAAAAATGTTCAATTTAGAATGAGAGACTTATGATTTATACTAGATCCATTACCGTATCCGGCGCCTATTCAACTCCGCCCGATACCGGTTGGCATTGCGGTTATGCTCCGCCAACGTCACGGCGAAATTATGCCGTCCCGAGAAATCCTCCTTAGCGCACATGTATAAGTATTTATGTTTCGTATGATTCAATACGCTATTCAAGCCCTTGATAGTAGGAATCCGTAGAGGACCGGGAGGCAGGCCCGCATGTTTATAGGTATTATAGGGAGAATCTATTTCCAAATGCTCAAATAAGATACGTTGCAAAGAAAAATCCCCCACCGCGAACTTTACGGTAGGATCTGCCTGTAAAGGAATACCGGCATGAAGGCGGTTGATATAAAGCCCCGCCACGATTGGATATTCGTCCGATGCCGCCGTCTCCTCTTCTACGATAGAAGCCAAGATAGATGCCTCAACTGGAGTAAGCCCGATCTCCTCTGCCTTTTTCAATCGTTCCGGTGTCCAGAAAGCGTCATATTCACGCTTCATGCGACGTATAAATTTATCCGCGGATATATTCCAATAAATCTCATAGGTATTAGGAATGAAGAGGGCATTGATCGTTTCCGGGGTAAAACCTAAAGAGTCGCAATACACAGAATCATTCAATAAACACAGGAGATTTTCCTTCCCGAACATCAATTGATCACTTATACGTTCCGCCAAATCTTCCTTGAAACGGACATTATTAAAAGTAACCCGGGCCGCTACTTGATGTCCTCTCCGCAAGTCATTCAATAAGGTTAAATTACTCATGCCGGGCTTCACGGCGTATCGACCGGTACGCATGGACGCAGGATACTTCAACAATCCACTCAATTGCTTAAAGCTACCGATACGGAGACAGTTCGCCGAATCCCTCAACTGCCGGCAAAGATCATCAAAATCCTTTTTATCATCTATATAGACATAGACCGTCTTATCCGGCTTAAAATTCGGAGCCCAAGCCAAACGGTACACCCAAAAGCCTCCACCGCCTATCAAAACAACGAGAATCGCTATCAAGGCGATAACTATCGGACGCCTCGATAAAATTTGTTTGTTCAAATCCATGAATAATCTATTGAATATCAGAATAAGGCACAAAAGTAGTATCTTTTTTCGAAAAAAATGATGTGCAAAGCCTTGTTTATTTAAAATTATAGTTCTACCTTTGCATCGCAATTCTAAGGAAGAAGCACAGAACACACAAGGAAGTGTGGGTGAGTGGCTGAAACCACCAGTTTGCTAAACTGACGTACTCGTAAGGGTACCGGGGGTTCGAATCCCCCCGCTTCCGCAAAGAGCCAACTAATAAATTTATTAGTTGGTTTTTTTGTTTTTAAGCCAACCGAATTAAAGTGTTTCATATATTTGTCATATTTGAACTTATCGTAAGTCGATCTGTTATTAAAAGGAGATAATTAAATATATACATTATGACAATTGCTTTTATCCGAACATATAATAATAAGCAAAACTCCGAGGTCCAAGAAGCTGTGATCCGGGAATTTGCCGAATCTCAGAAGATAGAGATCGGGAAGTGGGCTAAAGAGGTGGGAAATAGTCCTCGTGCGAACCGCAGACTGGAAAGTATTGTCAAATCTTTAAGTCCCAAGGATGAGATACTTGTGTCCGATATATCCCGTGTGAGCCGTAAGATGATCGAGATCATCCATATCATTTTGCTTTGTATAGAGCGAAAGGTAACGCTTCGTAGCGTAAGCGACGGATATGTGTTCGAGGATAATATCGACAGTAAGACTTTGGCCTTTACCTTCGGTCTGGTCTCCGAGATCGAGCGAAAGCTGGTCTCTATCCGTACGAAGGAAGCCCTTGCCTTGATCAGAAGTAAAGGTGTGGTGCTGGGCCGTCCGAAAGGTAGTCAACAAATGGGACGCTTGGAGCCTTATAAGGAACAAATCGAGAAAGACTTGAAAGACCCGAGCTTGACTTACGCCCAGATAGCGGAGAAATACAATGTATCGCTAAGTAGCTTCAAACGCTTTCTGAAAGAGTATCTTCCCGATAAGAAAAAGAAGAAGAAGAAATAATGATTCAATGTGCCAATATGCCAATGAAATACCAGAAGTGGATAATTCAGATATTAGCATATTCGCATATTGGCACATTGAATCATTATTATTTCTCTATACGGATACGGGCGTCTACAGCGAACAAGCCTCTATCCGTAGCCACCAACGGATTTATATCCATTTCCTTTATCTCGCTGGCAAAACGCAATAAGGTAGAGAGGCGAACGATAATGTCCGCATATTGTTGCTCGTCGATGCCCTTTTGCCCACGCGTACCTTTAATGATCGGATACCCTCTCAAGGAACGAATCATTGAATAAGTCTCATCATATGATAACGGTGCCAAACCATAAGACACATCCTTCAATACCTCCACGAAGATTCCACCCAACCCGCAAAGTACCACATGGCCGAAACGATCCTCATATTTAGCTCCCAAGAATAATTCCTGTCCTTTCAACATCGGCTGTACCATGATGCCCGTAACACCCGGCAGACGCATCATACGTTCATACTCGAACAATAAATGCTCTTCTCCACGGATATTCAAGGCCACACCACCGATATCGCTCTTATGCACAGGCCCCACAACCTTGGCTACCACCGGATATTTCACCTTCTTGGCAAAAGCCAGCAACGCATCCCTATCATCCGAAGCATATTCCTCCACTAACGGGATATTAGCGGCACGCAACAATGTACGCACTTCCTCCGGATTTAAATAACCGCTACCCGGCAACCGGTCTATGATACGACGAACTTCCGGTACATCCACGCCATATAGCTGGATATCCGTGCTCATCGGTTTCGGCGTATTGATCACCCGTGAAAGGGCGGTACCCAATGTCACCTCGTCCGAGAAGTTCACATGGCCTTTCTTGACAAAGCTCTTCACCTCCGGTCCGGCCGTCACGATAGACGGTAATATCGGGAAGATCGGCTTCTTACACTCTTCCATCTTTTTATGAAGCACCTCGTAGGTATCATAAAGTTTTACCAAACCGGGACTACCGAAGATGACCATCATCAAATCCACATTATCGAAACGATTCTCACAGAAATCGATGGCTGTAGCCAGATGTTCCGGTGTCCCCGTACCGATAATATCAATCGGATTACCGACAGCGGCACCCGGATACAGCTTGGATTTCAACTCATCAGCGATAGGGCCTTCCAAACTAGGAACATTCAAACGCCCCTTGGATAAAGCGTCCGCCAGCATTACCGCAGGCCCTCCGGCATGTGTCACGATCGCACAATTCTTCCCTTTCACGTCTTTCAAGGTGAAGATACTCGCCACGGTAGTCAATTCCTCACGGCTAAAACAACGCACGATACCCGCCTTACGGAACAAAGCCTCCACGGCAGAGTCCGAACTAGCGATAGCGCCCGTATGCGAAGAGGCAGCTCGCTTTCCCGACTCCGTACTTCCCGCCTTGATAGCGGCGATCTTGCATCCCTTACGTATCAAGGAAGACGCATGATACAACAATTTATCCGGTTGCTTGATTTGCTCGATATACAACATCTTGATCTTGGAATCCAATACCGGATCAAAGTTCCGATCCATATATTCAAGGATATCCTCTACTCCATTCTGCTTGGAGTTCCCAACCGACCAAACAGAAGAGAAACGCAGCCCTTTTGTCAGCGCCGACTCGATAATGAACAAGGCCGTACCGCCGGAGCTAGAGATGAAATCCACGCCATCGGGATGGAATTCTGGTATCGGTTGCGTAAACACGCCATGATAATTCATATTCATCAACCCGATACAGTTCGGGCCGATCAAGGAGGCTCCCGCCTCATTCACGACATCCAGCATCTGTTGTTCCAAGATACCGCCCTCGTGTGTCTCCTCGCCGAAGCCGGCCGAGATCACGATAAAAGCTTTTACCCCCTTTTGCCGGGCCAGCACTTCCATCACCTCGGGGCACGATTTACTCGGAATCGAGATGATCGCCAACTCCGTCTCCGGGATATCATGTACAGAAGGATAAGACTTGACGCCTTGCACGTCTGTCTCCTTGGCGTTTACCACACATAATTCTCCTTTATATTTTCCATCCAACAGGTTTCGCACGATACGACCGCCCGGTTTATGTACGTTGTTGGAACCTCCCACCACTACGATGCTTTGAGGATTAATCAATTCTCGGTTAATCATAACATTTTGATTAGTTAGATTCAATGAATGGGAGCAAATATAGTTTTTTTCTCCATTTATTCATTAAAACCCGGGGTATTTATTTACACTTTGCACTCTCTGTCTGCAACCAGTCACACCATGCATCCATCCCGTCTCCTTTCGTGGCGGATACCTCGAATATCTGGAGATGGTGATTTACCTTCAAGGCGTTTTCCCGAAGCACTTCCACTTTTGTATTCAGATAAGGAGCCAGATCAATCTTGTTGATTACGCAGATATCTGCCTCCTGAAAGATATGTGGGTATTTCAACGGTTTATCATCTCCCTCCGTCGTACTCACGATAACGACTTTCTTGGACTCTCCGAGATCGAACATGGCCGGACAGACCAGATTGCCGACATTCTCTATAAAAAGGATCGCTCCCTCCTTCGGATTCAGATGCTTAACGGCATGATTGACCATGTCGGCTTCCAAATGACAGCCGGTACCGGTATTTACCTGAAACACGGGAATCTCCAACGCCGCTATACGGTCGGCATCGTTTGAGGTTTGTTGATCGCCTTCTATCACATAGATCGGTCGCTTCGCTTTCAAACGGCGGATCGTCTCTTCCAGCAAGGTTGTCTTACCGGATCCGGGCGAACTCATCAAGTTCAGGCAGAACAGGTTCTTAGCCTCGAAATATCCCCGGTTTCGCTCCGCCAATAAGTTGTTACGTTGAAGTATATCTTGTTCCAGATTGATTACGATCCCTTCATCAGGATGGTGATGATGTTCATGGCCATGAGAATGCTCATGCGTATGATCGTGATGGTGATGATGCTCTCCGCATCCGCAAGTTCCGCACATAGTATTTAAGTTTTTATTTCATTAATATATCATTCCTTTTTAATAACAATCGACTTCACCCGAAGTTCCTTCCCTTTAAGGATTTTAACTAAATAGGAGCCACAATGGGGACAAGGGGAAAACAAGGCGTTCATTGGGAAAATGGTCTCACAGTCGCTACACTGTCCTTCCCCCTCAATATAATGACGGATAATCCGGGCCTTTTCCAGCTTGCTACCTTTTATGGCGCTATCCAATGCGAACTCTAAGGTTTGGATCTCTACGCCGGACAAATGTCCTATCTCTAACTCCAACTCTTCGACCACCGAGGCTCCCCGGTTATCCGCTTGTTCCTCGACCAGCTCCACGATGCTACGGGCTATAGACAACTCATGCATATCTGATCTCTTTTAAAAGGGAGTCACCGAGGCGATCGTTAATTGCCCCACGGCTATCCCCCCATCGTTACAAGGTATACGAGACGGAATATAGACGGGGACCCCAGCCATGATGAACTGTCTCCTCATCGACTCCGTCAATAATTTATTCTGGAAACATCCTCCCGAGATAACCACTTGTGTCGCTTTCGTCCGTTTAATCAACAAGCGGGCTTTCTGCACAAACAAGGAAGCCAATGTCGTATGGAAACGGGCGGATATCAAGCTCACCGGGACCTCGTTCGTCTTATCATGCAATAATGCCTCAAACAAAGAATAAAAAGAGATTTCCTCTCCCTCCGCCGAGACTGGATACGCATAAGCGTTCCTCTCTCCCATCGCCGCCTGCTCCAATAAGACCGGAGCCTCCGCTTGGTGGCTGGAGACATCGCAAATCCCCAATAAAGAAGCTACCGCATCAAACAGCCGGCCAGCGCTGGATGTATAGGGTGTATTCACACCTTTCTCCATCATTCGTTCAAGCATAGCGATCCTTTCCGTGCCTATGCGTTCCACGAAATCGGCCGGATAAGGAATACCCGACGGTTCGTCCTTGAAATAATGCCACAAATAGGCGACAACCATTCGCCATGGCTCCTCAGCCGCCTTGTCGCCTCCCGGTAACGGGACATACTCAAAATGGGAAAGGCGACGGTATTTCGCTCGGTCACAAAAGAAGAACTCGCCTCCCCAAACCTTACCATCATCACCCAGACCTGTCCCATCCATCACGATAGCGAGAACCGGCTCATTCAATCCATGCTCCAACATACAAGCAGCGGCATGAGCATGATGATGTTGTACCTTTAATAAAGGTAAGGAAAGAGATTTCGAGATACGTTCCGCCTCTTGGCTGGAAAGATAATCCGGATGCAGGTCACAAACCAATCGCTGGGGATTGAAACGAAACAAATGACGAAACCGCTCCATAGATTCCGTATAGAACCGGAAAGTCTCCCAGTTCTTTAAGTCGCCAATATATTGACTTTGCAGGATCGTCTCTCCTTTTCCCAAAGCGAACGTGTTCACTTTCTCCGCACCGAAAGCCATGATCCCCTCCACATTTGTATCCGTGAAAAAGGGTTCCGGCACATAGCCCCGGGAACGACGGATCAAGCAAGGTTGTCCTCCGCAGACCTGCAATACAGAATCATCTACCCGGTTATGGATCGGGCGATTATGATGCAAGAGGATCGCTACCTTTCCCGCTAATTGCGCCTCCGCATCCTCCGGGGTGATCGCTATCGGCAAATCGCTTAGATTCCCGCTGGTCATTACCAACGCAGGTATCCCTGTACGAGCAAACCAATCGTAATGAATCGGCATATAAGACAACATACATCCTAGCGTATGCATGCCCGGATTGATTCCGGAAGCTAACCGGCTCCGTTGCCTCAGCAGTACGATCGGACGGCGCCAAGAAACTAAGCATCGCTCCTCCATCGGCTCCGTTACCGTATAGACTTGCAAATGTTCCAGATCACGGAACATAACAGCGAATGGTTTGGTATCCCGCTGCTTTATCTCTCGCAGACGGGCAACCGCTCTCTCGTTCGAGGCATCACAAATCAAATGATAGCCTCCGATTCCTTTAGCAGCAATAACCTCTCCACCAAGCAATAAGCGAGAGGTAAGTTTCAATAAGGTCTCATAATCGATATAAGTCTCCTCGTTATAAGTCGCGTAATAAGTCGGGCCACAATGATTGCAAGCGACCGGTTGGGCATGGAAACGGCGATCGATAACATTCGTATATTCTTTCTCACAATCGGGACACATAAGGAAACCGCCCATCGTTGTCTGCGAACGGTCGTAAGGAAGGTCCCGGATAATAGAGAAGCGAGGGCCACAATGCGTACAATTAATAAAAGGATATCCGATTCGATGGGGTTGAGTAGTCCGGTCTCGCATACAATCCGCACAAACAGCGATATCCGGGGAGACCTGCGTGACCTCATCCGATTCTGAATGGCTAGGCGTAATCGTAAAATCGTCAAAATCATCTTCATCCATTTCCGTAGATGTATAGGAGATCCGATGGATATAAGCGACACGAGGATGCTCGGTCCGTATACGACTTATCAGCAAATCCCGATCATCCGGAGTAGCGGCAACCAATATACGTACTCCATTATTCATATTCTCCACACAACCTTTCATCCCCAGATCTTTAGCGATCCGGTAGATAAAAGGGCGAAAACCAACCCCTTGAACCAAGCCTTGAATAATCAACGCATATACTTTATTCTTCGCCATAGCACAAATATAGGAATAAATGTCTAATCAGACACGAATCGACTATCGTATTTACTAAAGAGATATTATCTATCATCTTATAAATAATATTTATCAATTTTATCTTTCCCTCTTAAACATATTAAGTATCTTTGAGGTTATTAAATAAATTGAAACGATATGTGTTTAGCGGTACCCGGAAAGATTATCTCAATCGATCGAAGCATCCCCGAAATGACCATGGCTAAAGTTGATTTCGGAGGCATCCTAAAGAATATATGTATTGAATGGGTGGATGTGAAACAGGGGGATTATATCCTCGCTCACGCAGGAATCGCTATATCCGTGGTAGATGAGAAAGAAGCGGAGGAAACACTGAAAGACCTTAAAGAATTACAAAAGTGCGTTTCGTAGACGAATATAGAAGCAACGAGAAGGTACAAACTCTTCTGGAGGCCATCCGCAAAAAGGTGACACGACCTTGGTATATCATGGAGATTTGTGGCGGGCAAACACATGCTATCGCCCGTTATCGGCTGGAAGAGATGTTGCCGCCGGATCTTCAACTACTCCATGGGCCGGGCTGCCCGGTCTGTGTAACACCGGTCGAGACAATCGACTACGCCTTGAAGTTGGCGACACAGCCGAATGTGATCTTAGCCTCTTTCGGGGATATGATGCGAGTTCCGGGAAGTAAGGAGGATTTATTGAGCGTAAAAGCGAGAGGAGCGGATATCCGTATGCTATATACGCCCTTGGATGCCCTATCACTGGCCGAGGAGAACCCGGATAAGGAAATCGTATTCTTCGCGATTGGTTTTGAGACGACCGCACCTGTCCACCTCATGGCTTTGAAAGAGGCCATACGCCGAGGACTTCCGAACTTTTCCATATTGACTTCCTTATTCACGGTACCACCCGCTATCGAGACTATCTTATCAGATCCGGAAAGCAAAGTGAATGGCTTCCTGACAGCCGGACATGTCTGCGCCATCACAGGCAACAGGGCCTATCACCGATTAGCCGCCCACTATAAAATCCCGATGGTCGTCACCGGATTCGAGCCGGTAGATCTATTATATGGCATTTATCGCTGTGTCTCCCAGTTGGAAGCCGGAAGTTATGAGGTAGAGAACGCTTACAAACGGGCCGTTCCCGAGCAAGGGAATGCCGCCGCCCGCCAACTTATGGACGAGATGTTGGAACCTTGCGACCAAGACTGGCGGGGCATCGGAATCATCCCCTCCAGCGGGCTTCAACTTCGATCCGAATATAAAAGATATTCCTCTCGAATGAGATTTCAATTGCGTCCGGAAGAAAACCGGATCGCATCCGAATGTATCGCCGGACTGATTATGAGAGGTTTGAGACAACCCTCGGACTGTCCCCATTTCGGGAAGGCCTGCCATCCCACCCATCCGCTGGGAGCCCCGATGGTCTCCTCGGAAGGGGTTTGTGCCGCTTATTATAGATATAAATAGAAAGATATGGATATACACTTGAATTGCCCGATTCCTTTTACCGACTCAGACCGTGTGTTACTAGCGCACGGAGGGGGAGGACGCATGACACACCAACTGATCAGCCAAGTATTTTATCCGGCTTTCCGGAACCCATTATTGGAACAGGATCATGACGGATGCGTGTTCCCTATGGAAGAAGGGCGACTGGCCTACTCTACCGACTCCTTCGTGGTAGACCCGATCTTTTTCCCCGGAGGAGATATCGGTGATCTGGCGATCAACGGGACCGTTAACGATTTGGCTTGTTGTGGTGCCCGTCCTTTGTATCTGACCGCCGGGTTTATACTGGAAGAGGGCTTGCCTCTAGCAGATCTTCAGCGTATCGTACAATCCATGAAACGTGCGGCGGAGCGTGCCGGCGTACAGATCGTAGCAGGAGACACAAAAGTGGTGGAACGGGGCAAATGCGATAAATTGTTTATCAACACCAGTGGGATCGGGATCGTCCCTCCGGGCATACGAATCGCCCCAGACCAAGCGACTCCCGGCGATGTCGTCATTTGTAGCGGCCCGATTGGTCTACATGGTATCACGATCCTTTCCGCACGGGAAAGCTTGGGATTCGAGACGGATCTAAAAAGTGATACCGCTTCGCTAAACATTATGATTTCTGAGCTGTTACATACTATAGGAGAGGTACATGTCTTACGTGACCCCACCCGAGGTGGCGTAAGCGGAACCCTCAACGAGATCGCCCAAGACGCTGGTGTGGATATCCTGCTGGACGAAGACGCCCTGCCTATTCCGGAAGCGGTACGTGCCGCATCCGAGATGCTAGGATTAGACTCACTCTATATAGCGAACGAAGGATTGGTTCTTGTGATCCTGCCGGAAAGCCTTGCGGAACAAGCGTTACCCCTTATGAGACGTTTTGAGGAGGGCAGGCAAGCGACCGTTATCGGCCGTATCACCAAGCAAAGCGGAGAGCAAGCCCGGGTCAAGATGAAGACATTATACGGTAACTACCGGATCATCGATATGCTAAGCGGGGAGCAACTCCCCCGTATTTGTTAGAATACTTAATTGCTGAGATATGGAAAATAAAAGACCGTCCGTTTACGAAGAGTGCCGTCAGAAAGGCATCTCCCGCCGGGACTTCCTGAAGTTCTGTACCACCATGGCCGCCCTGATGGGATTGGAGGCTTCGGGAGTGGCACAGGTAGTAAATGCCTTGGAGACGAAACCCCGCCTTCCGATCATCTGGCTACACCTACAGGAATGTACCTGTTGTACCGAATCGTTTATCCGTGCCGCCCACCCGATCGTGGCTACCTTGTTGTTAGACAAGATTTCCCTAGACTATACCGAGACGCTGATGGCCGCCGCCGGCGAACAGGCCGAGGCCGCTAAGGAAGAGACCATGAAAAAGTATTACGGCAATTATCTGCTGATGATCGAGGGATCGTTACCTACAAAAGACGAGGCTTATTGTTGCGTAGGCGGCAAGAGTGCCTTGCAGATCACCGAAGAGGCCGCCGCAGGAGCTAAAGCGATCATCGCTTGGGGCAACTGCGCTTCCGCCGGTTGCGTGCAAGCGGCGAACCCGAATCCTACCGGCGCTAAAGGTATCCATAAGGTCATCAAAGGTAAACCTATTATTAATGTACAAGGCTGTCCTCCGATCGCCGACGTGATGGCGGGTGTCATTATCTATATGTTGACCTTCGATCGTATGCCACAATTGGATGGATTGGGCCGTCCGAAGATGTTCTACTCACGCCGGGTACATGATACGTGCTACCGCCGTGCGAATTTCGACGCCGGTTTGTTCGTGGAGAGCTTCGACGATGAGAACGCCAAGCATGGCTACTGCCTGTATAAAGTGGGATGTAAAGGTCCAAGCACCTATAACTCGTGCGGTATCATCAAATGGAACGAGGGCACCAGTTACCCAATCCAAAGCGGTCACCCCTGTTTAGGTTGCAGCGAGGAGAATTTCTGGGACAACAGCCCGTTCTATAAACGTATGCCCGATATACACGGATTCGGTATCGAGGCCACGGCGGATCAGATCGGTCTGGCTCTAGGAGCCGCTACCGCCGCCGGTATCGCCGTACATGCCGTAGCGACTAACATACGGAAAAAAGAGCTTATCGACAATGATGAGCCGGAAAGTAAATCTACGATCTAATAAAACACTACTATCATGTCAGAAAGAATTGTCATAGACCCCATTACCCGTATAGAAGGCCACCTGCGGGTAGAGGCTGAAATAGAAGGTGGCACGATCAAGAACGCTTATAGCTCGGGTACCATGGTGCGGGGCATCGAGAATATCGTAAAAGACCGGGATCCCCGGGATGTATGGGCTTTCGTAGGCCGTGTTTGCGGCGTATGTACTTCCATCCACTCGCTTGCCTCGGTACGGGCGGTCGAGAACGCACGGGGTATCGTGATCCCTCCCAATGCCAGTATGGTTCGTAATATCATGCAAGCCGTATTGTATATGCATGACCATACGGTGCATTTCTATCAATTGCATGCATTGGATTGGGTAGATGTGGTATCCGCCTTAAAAGCCGATCCGAAAGCCGCCGCTTTACTTGCCCAGCAACTTTCTCCATGGGCAAAGAATACCGAGGGGTATTTCACCGCCACACAACAACGGCTAAAGAAGTTCGTTGCCAGCGGGCAGCTTGGTATATTCGCCAATGGGTATTGGGGACATCCGGACTATAAACTTACGCCGGAACAGAACCTTATCGCTACCGTCCATTATCTGGACGCATTGGAATGGCAGAAAGAGGTCGTCAAGGTACACGCCGTGTTCGGGGGCAAGAATCCGCATCCAAACTATATCGTAGGCGGTATGCCTTGCAGCATCGACTTAAATGAGGCCAATGCGATCAACGCAGATCGACTCGCTCTGGTAAAGCAGAAACTAGAGGAGGCGAAAACATTCATCAATCAAGTTTATATCCCGGATTTATTGATGATCGCCAACGTTTATAAAGACAAATGGAGTAAGATTGGCGGAGGAGTACGAAACTATTTGTCTTACGGAGACTATCCGATGTTCGATCTCGGGGAAGTGGAAAGTTATAAGATCCCCAGAGGAATTGTTTTGGATCGTGACCTAAGTAAGGTACATCCCGTAGACGCTAACTCCCCGGAGGAAATCAAGGAGTACATTTATCATTCATGGTATAAATACACGCAAGGAGACAAAGCCGGTTTGCATCCCTACGAGGGAGAGACCCATCTGGAATATACCGGCCCTCGTCCCCCCTATAAGTTATTGGACGTAGAGGATAAATATAGTTGGATCAAGACGCCACGGTGGAAACAGGAACCAATGGAAGTGGGTCCGTTAGCCCGTTTGATCGTAGCTTACGCCGCAGGGAAGGAACCACAAAAGAGTATCGTAGACGAGACTTTACGTCAGCTCGACTTGCCGGTAGATGCTTTATTCTCTACCCTAGGACGTACCGCCGCTCGTGGATTGGAATGTAGAATGGCAGCGGACTGGGCCCTTGAGTTTTTCAACCAATTGATCAAGAACCTCGAGAACGGGGATTCCCGGATGGCAAACAGCGCCGAATGGGAACGGGAGAACTGGCCCGATCATGAGCAAGGCGTAGGATTGGCCGAAGCTCCCCGTGGAGCATTAGCCCATTTCATCGTGATCGACAAGAACCGGGTAAAGAACTACCAGATGGTAGTGCCTACTACTTGGAACGCCTCACCGAGGGATGAGAACGGCGTATTGTCCGCCTACGAGTCCGCTTTGATCGGTACGCCGATATACGATCCGAAGCAACCCCTAGAGATTCTTCGGACGATCCACTCTTTCGATCCTTGTCTGGCTTGTGCCGTGCATCTGTATGACGAGGAAGGAAAATATGTGCACCAAGTTGATACATTCTAAAAAACAATAGAGCCATGAAGAGTCGTAAGAAACGTTTAAGAGAAGTGTATGTATGGGAATTACCCGTACGTATCTATCATTGGGTGAATGCGCTCTGTATCGTCATACTCTGCGTGACAGGCTTTATCATCGCCGATCCTCCCGCGATCATGTCCGCTTCGGAGGCTTATTTCAGCTATTGGTTCGGCGTGGTTCGGTTTATCCATTTCGTGACAGCGTTCGTATTCTTCTTCAATTTCGTATTCCGGCTTTATTGGGGATTCGTCGGGAATCGTTATGCCAGATGGAATAACTTCATCCCTTTAAAGAAATCCCAATGGAAAGAGGTATTGGAGGTGATCAAGGTAGATATCTTGATGATTAAGAACAAACCGGTAGACAGTATCGGGCATAACGCCTTGGCTAGCTTGATTTATTTCGGAACTTTCTGGGCATTTTTGTTACAAAGTATCACAGGATTCGGCCTATACGCCAAGATGAGTCAGTCTTTCTTCCCGCAATTGTTCGCATGGACCATCCCGTTGATGGGCGGGGATTTGATGGCTCGCCAGATTCATCATTTCCTGATGTGGTTCTTCATCCTTTTCGCTATCGTTCATATTTATCTGGTATTTTATCATGACTATATCGAGCAACGTGGTGAGACTTCGTCCATCATCGGTGGCTGGAAGTTTATCGAGGAAGACATAGCGGACAAGGAAGAGGTAACCGAGACTGCCGAGACTATCACTAAGATCGCTAAAAAAGGATGAAAGTGGAGAAGGAAACATTAGTATTAGGAGTAGGCAATTTATTGCTGAAAGACGAAGGTGTAGGCATACACGTTATCAAGGCTTTAGAAAACGAGAAGCTCCCGGCTCACGTCCATTTGATGGACGGGGGCACGGGAGGGCTTCATTTATTAAGTTGGCTGCAAGGATATGACCGTATCATCATGATCGACGCCACGCTGGATAATAACCCTCCGGGCACCGTCCGTCTGATCCAACCTCGTTACGCCACCGACTTTCCCCCGCTCATGAGCGCCCACGAGATCGGTCTAAAAGATATGATCGACGCCATGATCCTAACCGACGATCTCCCGGAAACCCATCTCATTGTCATCTCCGCCCTCAATATCAACGAGGTCGGAATGGACCTGACACCCGAGGTAAAGGCGGCGGTTCCGAAAGTGATCCGGATGATACAAGAGATTATTTCAATACATAATAGAGCATACCGGCAATAGCGGCCCCAGCTATCGGCCCTAAAACAGGTACCCAAGCATACTCCCAATGGCTGCTGCCTTTTCCCTTGATCGGCAAAATAAAGTGTATGAACCGGGGAGCTAAATCACGGGCAGGGTTAATCGCGTAACCGGTAGTTCCACCTAGGGAAAGGCCGATTACCCAGACCGTAAACGCTACCGGAATGGCACCTACCGAACCTAAACCTATCGGCAAGGTACTATTGCTTTCGTAGGTTAGTTCTCCGTCCGTTATAAAAAATACGACAAACATCAAGGCGAACGTACCGATCATCTCACCTAAGAAATTAATTGGATAATCTTTGATAGCAGGACTCGTACAGAATACGCCTAATTCCGCATCCGGATCATCCGTAGCGTTGAAGTGATCCTTATAAACCAGCCAGACCAATAAAGCGCCCAAAGCGGCACCTATCATTTGCCCGGCTATATAAGTACATACATCACACCAAGGGAAAGTCCCTCCGATCGCCAAGCCAATCGATACCGCCGGATTCAAATGTGCGCCACTATAAGGGCCGGCTACCACAACACCGATAAATACGCCTAAAGCCCAAGCGGTCGTTATCGCTATCCAGCCCGCTCCATTGCCTTTTGTTTTCGACAAACAGACATTCGCTACAACTCCTCCTCCCATCAAGATCAAGAGCATAGTCCCTAATAATTCCGCTAAAAATGGAGACATAAGATAATAATTTAAGAATTTGTTAACTTGTTAATCTGCCTATAAGATGATTTTCATTATTCAGCCCAATTCTGAGAACGCCCCACCGCCTTATGCCATTCGTTCAATAATTTACGGGAGGTATCCTCTTTCATTTGTGGGTTAAAGACCTTATCTAAGCACCATTGTTCTTTCAGTTCATCGATATCCTTCCAATAGCCGATCGCCAAGCCCGCCAAATAAGCGGCTCCCAAAGCAGTCGTCTCCAATACATTCGGACGTACGACCGGACAGCGGCAGATATCGGACTGGAATTGCATCAAGAAGTTATTAGCGATAGCACCGCCATCTACCCGAATCTCTTTCGGCTTGGCGTGAATATCGTTTTCCATGGCCATCAATACATCATATACTTGATAGCAGATGCCCTCCAAAGCCGCACGGGTTAAATGAGCCGCCGTAGTTCCGCGGGTAATCCCGATAATAGCGCCACGTGCGTATTGATCCCAATACGGCGCACCCAAACCCGTTAACGCCGGCACAAAATAAACACCCCCATTATCACTGACGGATTTCGCCATTTGCTCCGTAATCGAGGCATTCGGAATCAAGCCGATCCCATCCCTCAACCATTGAACGACGGCACCTCCCACAAAGACACTACCTTCCAGCGCATAGGTCGTCTGATCCCCTAATTTCCACGCGATCGTTGTCAATAGGTTATTCTGGGAAAGAACGGGTTCCTTGCCGGTATTCAGGATCATAAAGCAGCCGGTTCCGTAGGTTGTCTTGATCATACCATCCTCTACGCAGAGCTGGCCGAACAGAGCCGCCTGTTGGTCGCCAGCCATACCGGATACCGGGATGCCTTTCTTAAAAATAGGAGTTGATGTCTCGCAGTAAACCTCGCTACAGGCTTTCACTTGCGGTAACATCGAGGCAGGTATCGTAAACAAGTCCAATAACTCTTGGTCCCATTGCAAAGTACGGATATTGAAAAGCATGGTACGGGAAGCGTTCGTCACATCCGTAATGAATTGAGCGCCCCGGGTAAGTTTCCAAACCAGCCAAGTATCTACCGTACCGAAGCATAGCTCTCCCCGCTCCGCACGCTCCCGGATACCCTTTACGTTATCCAATATCCATTTTATCTTCGTGGCGGAGAAATAAGCGTCGATCACCAATCCGGTCTTCTGCTGGATACGTTCCGCCCAGCCTTGGGATTTAAGTTCCTCGCAATAATCCGCCGTACGGCGATCCTGCCATACGATCGCGTTGTATACGGGAAAGCCAGTCTCCCGGTCCCAGATGATGGTAGTCTCCCGTTGGTTAGCGATTCCGATACAGGCGATATGGCTATCCGTGACATCCGCTTTTGCCATCGCCTCCTTGATGACAGACGATTGGGTGTACCAAATCTCATTCGGGTCGTGCTCTACCCAGCCCGGTTTCGGGAAATACTGTTGGAATGGCTTCTGAGCCAACGTAATAATAGTTCCTTGATGATTAAACAGTATAGCCCGGGAGCTAGTGGTTCCCTGATCGATCGCCAACACATATTTATTTCGAAAATTCATATCCTTCTATATTAGTATCGTTTATCAATTTGTCAATTCAGTATATAATTCGAGGCAACCTCATTAAACGCCTTTACCTGAGCAGAGGTCCAAGTCTCGTCCTTCCCCCATTCCGTAGCCAGAATCCCCGCTACTTTAGGAGCCATCGCCATCGCCGCCCGTGCGTCTAAGAATAAGATACGCAAACGGCGTGCCAATACATCCTCCAAAGTACGAGGCATCTCATTACGGACCAGCCAAGTTACCTCTCCTACCGTATAGGCATAGTCCGGATGCAACTTCTCCGCCATGGCGGGGGAAGAGGCCACTAAGTTACGGATTTCGTCGGCATCCGTACCATATACGTATAAAGGATCGGAGAAATCCGGATTCTTCCGGCTACCATGGATTTGGTAACGCTCGGTAATACAGTCTTTTGTAGGAATATGCATGTAACGTATCGCTAGGTCTAGGGTATCTTGAGCCATTTTCCGGTAGGTTGTCCATTTGCCTCCGATAATGGTGATCAAGCCGGATTTCTCCCGGATCAATTTATGGCTACGTGATATCTCTTTTGTCTTTTTACCTTCGCTACGGGGAGCGGCGAGCGGACGAAGCCCCGCAAACACGGATAAGACATCGCTTCGCTTGGGTGGCCGGGTCAAATAGTTAGCGGCCGTATCGAGTATAAATTGGATTTCTTTCTCTAAGGCTACCGGCTCTTTTTCCGGCGATTCCATCAAGGTATCCGTTGTCCCTACCACGACTTTATCATGCCAAGGTACGGCGAACAACACACGTCCATCCGATGTCTTAGGAATCATAATGGCGCAATCACTTTGCAAGAAAGAGGAATCCAATACCAAATGGACTCCTTGGCTGGGGCGAACGGTCGGGCGTTTGCCCGGCTCGTCCATTTGCAAGATCTCATCGGCGAAGACACCGGTAGCGTTGATCACGCAACGGGATCTTACTTGATAAACCGTACCGGTCTCCTCATCTCGAACCGTAACGCCGGATACTTTGCGGTCGTCGTCCTTCAGAAGCCCTATGACTTTCGCGTAGTTCAAGATACAAGCACCGGCGTCGATAGAGCTGCGGACCATATTAATCGCAAGGCGGGAATCATCGAACTGGCCGTCGTGATAAAGCACCCCGGCGGTCATCCCTTTCGGACGAAGCATCGGAATGGTACGAAGCGCCCGTTTCGGGCCGATACAAACCGAACGTCCCAGACCTAATTTTCCGGCCATCACATCATATAGGATCAGGCCTATCGTATAAAACGGGCCTTCCCACCAACGATAACAAGGGATTAAGAAGGTTTGATCTTTTACCAAATGGGGAGCGTTCTGGCGTAGCAGGCCTCGTTCCCGCAAGGCTTCCAGAACCAAGGAGATATCTCCTTGCGCCAAATAACGGACACCGCCATGGACCAACTTCGTACTACGGCTGGAAGTTCCTTTCGTAAAGTCCGATTGTTCGAATAAGGCGACTCTATATCCTCTTGTCGAAGCATCCAGAGCGATACCTATGCCGGTAGCCCCTCCTCCGATCACAAGAAAATCAAAGACTTCAGACGGGTCTTCCAACTGAGAAATCATTTTACTACGGTCCATATAGCTCCTCCTTTCTTAAGATTAACAGTTACAAATCTAACCATTAATTCTTAGTATAACAAAGGATTTGGGAAAAAGGATCAGTAGCGCTTTCTGTTTTCCATAAAGATAACTGCAGTTTCTATTGGAAGAAACAAAAGTTTCCTGCTGAAGAAACTTTTGTTTTGCTATAGGGAAACAAAAGTTTTCCTTACGGGGAATTTAAAAAAACTGTAATAGTCTGATTATTATCACTCAAACATCTTATCGATACCTCCCGTATCCGGTGGGGTCGTGGGGCTATCTTCCTCCCCTCCTTCGCTACATGGGTTCGCGTATTTCTCGGGGATCTCGAAAGTCTCGTCTTCCGAGTAGCCTAACGTTTTATCTTTATAAACCTTTTGCATATAAAGGGCGTAAATCGGTAACGCCATACTCGCTCCCTGCCCTTCCGCCAAGCGGTCGAAATGGATGGAACGGTCCTCGCCGCCTACCCAGCAGCCGGAAACCAAGCTAGGCGTAAATCCCATGAACCAACCGTCGGAGTTATTCTGGGTCGTTCCGGTCTTACCACCCATCTCCGCCTTGATGCCGTAGCGGAAACGTACACGTCCTCCGGTACCACCGTCGATTACGCTTTTCAACATATGTAGCATCTTATAGGAAGCATCTTCCGTCAGCACCTCACTCATCTGTGGGGTAAAGTTCGCGATTGTATTTCCATATGAATCTTCTATACGGGTCACGAATAAAGGTTCTACCCGGATGCCCTTGTTGGCAAATACCGTATAGGCCCCGACCATCTCACCCACCGATACATCCGGAGTACCCAGACAGACCGAGATAACCGGATCGATATGATTCTTCAAGCCGAAAGAATGAAGCAAACGAACAAACGTATAAGGTGAGAGCTGGCTCATCAGATAAGCGGTTACCCAGTTATCCGAGTTCTGTAATCCCCACTTGATCGTAACCATCTCGCCGATTCGCTTCGCGCTGGCGTTACGGGGAACCCACAAACGGCCGTTCTCGTCCATCAACTGCTGCTGCACATGTAGCATCTGGTCGCAAGGACTGATCCCCTCGATCATCGCCAACGAATAAAGGAACGGTTTCATGGTAGAACCGATCTGACGGCGACCGCCATTCACCATATCATATTGGAAGTCATTATAGTCAATACCACCTACATAAGCCTTGACCTGCCCGGTGCGAGGGTCCATCGACATAAACGCCGTACGCAAGAAACTCTTATGATAACGAATCGAATCCAAGGGAGACATGATCGTATCGATCGGACCATCCCAACTAAACACACGCATATCGACAGGCTTCTCAAACTCCTCGCGCATATCGGCCTCAGCCATTCCACTCTTTTTCATCGCCCGATAGCGATCTGTCTGGTGCATCGCACGCATCAACATCGTGTCTACTTGACCGACACTTACGTCTCTTGAGAACGGAGCATAGCTACGCCCCTTCTTTTCCCGGAAGAAAGCCGGTTGAAGATCTTTACTCATATGCTCGCGGACAGCGTCTTCCGCATATTTCTGCATACGGGAATCGATGCTCGTATAGATTTTCAAGCCATCCGTATAAAGATTATAGTATTCTCCGTCGGCTTTTTTATTTTTGTTACACCATCCATATAATGGATTCGTCGCCCAAGATAATGAGTCCTCACTGAATTTCTGAGATTGCCAAGAGGCGTAATCCTTACGCTCCGGTTTCTTCGCGGTCATTGTCAGACGAAGGTATTCACGGAAGTAAGGAGCCAAACCGTCTTTATGGTCCATACGGGTAAAATGTACGACCAAGGGTAAAGCCTTCAACGAATCACATTCCGCCTTGGTTATGTACCCGGCCTTTTCCATCTGCTCCAAAACCGTATTACGACGGCCGATGGTACGCTTGTTATGGCGAACCGGATTGAAATAAGAAGGGTTCTTGCACATGCCTACCAACGTGGCGGCTTCCTCGATCTTCAAGGTTTTAGGGGTCTTCCCGAAATACACACGAGATGCGGATTGGATTCCCACGGCATTGTACAAGAAGTCAAACTTATTCAGATACATATTTATAATCTCTTCCTTTGTGTAATAACGTTCCAATTGAACCGCGATCACCCATTCGATCGGTTTCTGGAAAAGACGTTCCATCATATTATCGGCACTCGGCGAGAATAATTGCTTCGCTAATTGCTGGGTAATGGTACTACCGCCACCACCGCTTTTTTGCATCAAGATACCCCGCTTCACGATGGCACGAAACAAACCCTGCGCATCGATACCGCTATGTTCGGCGAACCGGATATCCTCGGTAGCGATCAAGGCTTTCACCAAATCCGGCGAAAGATCCTCATAATTCACGTAAATACGATTGTCTTTGCTATGCGCATAGGCTCCCAACGCCTTTCCGTCCGAGGAGATAACTTGGGAAGCATATTTATCAATCGGGTTCTCCAATTGTTCCACCGGAGGCATATAACCAATTGAACCATTCGCTATCGCCATAAACACCATTACCACCGCCCCTAATATAGCGAGGTATACTATCCAACAAGAAATAAGGATACCTTTTGTAATCTTTGATGCCATCTTTTTATATTTCACGGTATGGATAAGAGACTCATCTTATCCACAACGACCTATTTAAGATCACAAAAATAGAGGAAAATACGATCTTATGCAAGTTGAGGCACATATTTCGCCAACAAATAACCACCAGCTAGTAACCAAACATATAAAATAGTGGCCAAAACAAAGGGCTTAGCGCCAGCTTTCTTAAATTTCTCGATACTAGTCTCCGTACCAAGAGCAGTCATGGCCATTGTCAGCATGAATGTATCTACCTGATTGATCCCATCTACAACCGCATGAGGAAGCAAGTCGAACGAATTGAAACCAATCACGGCCAAGAAACCAAACGCAAACCAAGGAATAGTGATCTTACCACGAGAAGGGGCAACGCCTCCGCCATTCCTCCCCCCGTTAACCACGGACTTCACGGCGGTTCGAGCCAACATGAAACTCATGACCACTAGCACAGGAGCTAACATCATCACACGAATCATTTTCACGATAATAGCCGCATCCGAAATTTCCTTTCCCATAGCGTTACCGGCTCCTACCACATGAGCTACCTCATGCAAGGTCGCACCCGTATAAAGTCCCATTTGCTCCGGGTCTAAATCAAGAATACCCGCACGGTACATCACCGGATAAATAAACATAGAAAGCGTACCGAAAATCACGACTGTCGATACGGCAACCGCCGTCTTATGAGCCTCGCACTTCACGACCGGTTCAGCGCCCAATACCGCGGCAGCCCCGCAAATAGCGCTACCCGTGGCGGTCAGTAAAGCAAGGTCTTTATCCATTTTCATCAATCGCCCCACCCAAACACCGATCAAGATGGTAAGCACCACGATCACCATATCGATCAGGATTGCCGGAAGGCCGATCGCAATCACGCTCTGGAAGGTCAGCTTAAACCCATATAGTACGATACCCGCACGAAGCACTTGCTTAGTACAAAACAGGATACCCGGAACCCACGTCTCCGGCAAATGGTTTCTCAGGCTGTTGGCGTACAACATACCTAAAATAATGCCGACAATCAGCGGACTGAATGACAATTGTTTAATAAACTGGAACTCCGCGATATAGAATGCGGAACAAGAGAAAAGGGCTATCAGCAAGACACCATGTAATACGTTACCTCGTTTTTCACTAAACATAATTATTGATTTATTTAGTACAACATATCATTATTTGATTTCGTTCGCGAAAGTACATATTTTCATCCGATCCCTTACTTCACAAGTTTTTATAGCGAATAACCTAAAGTTATTGCCAATGTTGACTGGCAAAACGCATGAAACTTTCTTCCATACCGCTGTTCTGCCCCTGCGGCTCCACAAAGGAGAAAGTCCGTTCGGCCTTAAAGCCCTCAATTTCTATCACTTTCAAACGTCCTGCCATCAGCTCACGTGTCACCGCCCGAATAGAAAGAATTCCCAAAGCATCGGAATTTTCCAAGAATAATTTGATACTCTCCGTACTACCTAGCTGCAATAATACGTTCAATTGCGACAGTTTGATCTGGTGTTTTGCCAAGGTCCCCTCCAAGACCTCAAGCGTACCGGAGCCGTTTTCACGAAGTACTACGGGCAAAGCACAAAGTTGTTCCAACGTCAGTTCGTCATAAGCAGCCAACTTAGACCCTACATGAGTGACAACCACTAACTCATCCTTCATAAAAGGTATATAATGCATCGTATTTTGACGGGTAGTCCCTTCCACCAATCCTAACGTTATTTTTCCATCTCGCAAAGCCAACTCTATATCCCGGCTATTCCCATTCAATACAGATACATGTATATCCGGAAACATCTTAATGAATAAAGCAAGCACGGGCGGAAGAACATATTGGGATATTGTCGTACTGGCACCTAAATGTAAATCCCCCAGAAAATTATTTGTCAACAGATTCATCTCGAAATCCAATTGACGATACGAAGCCAATAAGGAATGGGTATGCGAAAACAACAACTCGCCCGCACGAGTTAAACGGATCTGGCTACCTGTTCGTTCAAAGAGAGGCGTCTTATACTGAACCTCCAACTCATGGATATGCTTGCTAATAGCGGGTTGGCTAATGAACAATTCCCGGGACGCTTTCGTGAAGCTTAAGTTACAAGCTACGCTATGAAATACTTTTAATCGAAAATCCATGATATTCTACCTTTTGCTGTTTTAATTTAACAAAGATAAAAAAAATACTATATATTTGTGGATTGAAACATAAATATATGAATGAATATGAAATATCTATATGTTTTATTGTTGACGTTGACCGTCAACGCATGCAGTGGTCAACGCAATCAAAAAACGGAGGAATCCAATGTAGCGCCACCCACCTTTGAAATGGTCTCGGTCCCCACCTTAATCACGGACCCAGTGGAAAGGGCCGAATATTTAGTGAAACATTATTGGGATAAATTCGACTTCAAGGATACGACCTATATCCATGAACCTCAAGTGACCGAGCAGGCATTATCCAACTATATAGATTTGATGAACTATGTCTCGCCTGCGGCTATGTCTTCTTCCGTAAAAGCGATGATGAAACAAACAGAACAAGACAGTGCCATGTTTCAGTACTTTTCCGAGATGATGGAGAAATATCTATACGACCCGAACTCCCCCCTAAGGAATGAGGAAATGTATATAGCAGTATTGGAATATCTTACCGAATCCTCGTCATTAAGCGATGTGGAAAAGATACGTCCCGCCCATTTGCTAGAGCTCGCATTAAAAAACAGAATCGGGACGCCTGCGACCGATTTCACGTACACATTAGCGAACGGAAAAACCGGGAAATTATACAATATAAAAGCGGATTATCTATTATTATTTTTCTATAATCCGGACTGTCATGCTTGTCAAGAAATAACCAGACAAATGGAATCGTCCTTCTTGATCAATGAATTTTCAAAAAGCAACAAACTAAAGATCTTAGCCGTTTATCCGGACGAGGATCTGGACGCATGGAAAGAGCATGTTTCCGTCATGCCTAAAGATTGGATCAACTCATACGACAAAAGTGTTTCGCTTAAAAACGACGAGATCTACGACTTAAAAGCGATACCCACATTATATCTATTAAACAAAGAGAAAAAAGTATTGTTGAAAGACGCTACTTTTCAACAGATCGAAAATTATTTATCACAAACAACTAACTAATTTAAAACATGAAAAAAATCTTATTGTCCTTGGCTTTCTTAGCAGGAGTGAGCCTAACGGTTTCCGCCCAATTCAAGATTGGCGGCAAGACCATTAATACGAAAAAAGTGATTAATGCCGCGACTGATGTAGCGCATGCCGCTACTCTATCCGACGAGGATGTAGCCAAAATGGCAAAAGAGTACATCCAATGGATGGACACTCATAACGAGGTAGCAGGTCCGGATACGGAAATGGGAAAACGCTTGGAACGCTTGACCGCCAATGTAAAGAAAGTTTCCGGCCTAGACTTAAACTTTAAAGTATATAATGTAGTAGATGTAAACGCTTTCGCCTGTGGAGACGGAAGTGTACGCGTATGTGGCGGATTGATGAAAATCATGGACGATGACGAGGTATTCGCCGTTATCGGTCATGAGATCGGGCACGTCGTTCATTCCGACTCTAAAGACGCCATGAAAAACGCTTACTTGACCTCCGCCGCTAAAAACGCCGCCGGAGCTGTAAGTGGAACCGTATCCAAACTGACCGACTCTCAACTGGGAGACATGGCACAGGCCTTGGCCGGCGCTCAATATTCCCAGAAACAAGAGTATGAGGCGGACGAATTCGGTTTCCAGTTTTGTATAGATAACGGGCGAGATCCGTACGGAATGTCTAACTCATTAAATAAATTGTTACAACTGAGTGAGTCAGAAGCTAAATCGTCCAAGTTTATGCAGATGTTCTCAAGCCATCCCGAAACTCAAAAACGTGCCGATCGGGTAAAAGAGAAGGCCGATGAGTACGTGAAAAGCAAGCAATAACTGTTAACGGTCCTTTAGCAGGAAGGACTATTATTAAAATAAAGCTAACGTATCAAGGATTTGCGCCACGGAATCATGCTGTACAACATAAAATACTATATATTTGCACCGTGTTTTTCATGGTATTAGATTTAAGGTTAGCAATGAAGATTGGTCGTCCGTGACGGATGACCATTTTTTTTTGCTTTGATAATCAAAAAAACTTCTACCTTTGCAAAAGATCTATCTATTAAGAATCATGAAACACACACATAAATATTTAATTTTTGCTATATCCATATTTCTTGTCTCTTTGTTAACCCTAGGTTGCCAAGAAAAAGAAGAAAAGAAAGTCGTGCTTATCCATTCTTTTGAGCAAAAGAAAGATACCTACCCGATTTTTAATGAAGTGCTGGAACGAACATTCAATAAGCAAAAAATAAACCCGAAGATTCATACATTCTATCTAGATTGCGAGCAATATCTGGATAGTGCCGAAATAGCCCGAATGTATAATTATATTGACTCGATCAAAGAGATTAAACCCGATATCATATTAGTAAACGATGATCAAGCTTGCTACTCTTTATTAGCTTGCGGACACCCGTATCTAAAAGAAATACCGATTGTTTTCGCCGGCGTAAATTATCCGAATTGGTCGCTTTTAAAGAAGTACCCCAATGTTACCGGACTACACGACAAACAAGACTTCATCAAGAATATAGAATTTATACATAAATTATTCGGAGTATTGCAAATCCAGATTCCTTGCGACCGGACAATCCTTGGAAGAAAATCCTTTAATGACTTTTGGCAACAAATACAAGGACACCCGGAAATAGAAATAATCCGCCTTAAAATCCGGGGGCTAGAGTTAGATAAAATCGGAACAAATGACAGTCTATTTGTAAAGAGGCTCATAGACCTTACCCAAAATGGCACTCAGATGCGGTCGCTACCGGGAAAAAACTGTATCGCAAAAATAAATACCCTTCCATACCGAGTTTTACCGGGATCTTCTTTGCTCTTTAATTTGTCCGGCACTCTGGATCAAAGCACTTATCTAGATATAAAATACGATCATACCTCCGAAGCTTTTTATCAATTAGTCAATTATCCCAGCTTCTCCGCTCATTACGAACCGATTCAATATCATCCGGCTAAAAGACGGAATCGATACATCGGAGGTTATTTCACATCCATAGAAATACAAGCACGAGAACAGGCGGAAATGGCTTCGTTAGTGTTGAAAGGGACCCCTGTCGTAGAAATTCCGATCAAAGAAAGCAGTAAGGAATATATTCTCGTATGGCATACCATAAAAGCATGGGGAATACCTATCGAGAAGATCCCTTCTTATGCCCGTTTAGTCAATATCCCTTTTTATGAGCTATACAAGAAACAGCTAATCGCTTTCATTTGCGTAGCGTTCATTTTTATCAATATCGTTGCCACGGGATTATGGAAGCTATATTCCAGAGAACAGAAATATAAGAAATTAGCGCAAGCCAATTTGGTAAAACAGAACAAGGAACTGGAAGTAGCCTTAGAGAAGGCTAAAGAGTCCGACCAAATGAAATCGGCATTTTTAGCGAATATGAGCCATGAGATACGGACTCCATTGAACGCTATTGTCGGATTCTCGAATCTTATGAACACAGACATCGAGCTTAGTAAGGAAGAACGGGAAAACTTTACCGAGTTAATCAATACGAACAGCGATCTGTTATTGAACCTTATCAATGATATCTTAGATCTTTCCCGTATCGAATCGGGCCGTATGTCATTCTCCTTCCAGCAATATTCTCTAAATGAATTAATAAGCACGATTTACCAGACTTTCCAAGTTTTAATGCCGGAGAACGTAGAACTTCGTATGCAAATACCGGAAAAAAGCATATCCATTCCCACGGATAAGTTTCGGTTGACACAAGTGATTACCAACTTTCTTAGCAACGCTATTAAATTCACGCAAAAGGGATATATATTGATTGGTTATGAATACCGAGAGGAAGGGCGGCATGTACATATTTTCGTAGAAGATACCGGCATTGGTATCCCGAAAGAAAAACAAGACGCCGTTTTCAATCGTTTCACGAAACTGGATGAATTCGCCAAAGGTACCGGCTTGGGACTATCCATTTGCAAAGTGATAGCCGAACGTTTCGATGGGTATATCGCCGTAGAGTCCGAAATAGGAAAAGGAAGCCGTTTTTCCATTATCCTTCCCCTTAACCCCAAACACACTGAAAGTGATTAATCACATTTATTCGCGATAATCCCGAAAATAATATTACTTTTGCTTTTGTATACAATTTTAAATTTCAGATCTGTGAGTACAAGAATAAAATTAAGGGTTCAAGGATTAGCGAACAGCCAAATTCAATCCGGGGCCTATGCGTTAATTTTGGCAGAGGAAAATGGTCCACGGCGAATTCCAATCATCGTAGGCATCGCTGAAGCACAGTCTATAGCGATCGCTTTGGAGCATATCGTACCTCCTCGTCCATTAACACACGACTTATTCGCCACTTTTGCGCAAGCCTTCAACGTCATTCTTAAGGAAGTCTACATATACAAATTCGAAGATGGTGTGTTTTACTCAGAATTAGAGTTTAGCGACGGTGAGCGCTCGATAAAGCTGGACTCTCGTACTTCCGACGCGATTGCCATAGCGCTTCGCGTAAATTGCGACATCTTTACTTCCGAGGAGATTGTAAAGGAATGCGGTGTCGTACTGGAAGACACCCTGTCCATCCCCGCTGACGAACCGGAGGAGGATGACAATTTATTAGAATTAGAACCGGATGAGATTAAGGACGAAGCCCAGTTAAAGAAATGGTTAAGCCTATTGGATATCCAAGAAATAAACGAGCGATTGGAAGACGCTATAGCCGACGAAAATTACGAATACGCGAAAATGTATAAAGACGAGTTGCGCCGTCGAGAAGAAGAGGAGGACACAAACAAATGATTGGAGAACAAGGAGGATTCGGACTGGTCTCACTTTTAAGAGGTCTGCTTGGAATCATTACGATTTTAGGTATCGCCTATGCGATGAGTTATGACCGTAAACGGATCGATTGGAAATTAGTAGGTGGAGGTTTGTTCATGCAGATCGTATTCGCCTTGGCGGTTTTATATGTGCCGTTCGTCGGAATCCTATTGGAAGGATGTGGCAAGATATTTGTTAAGTTGATGGACTTCACGGATGCCGGTCTTACTTTCTTATTAGGCCCGTATGCCTCTAAAGCGGCAGGATTCAGTTTCTTGCTTCATTCGCTACCGATTGTTATTTTCTTCTCCGCCTTGGTTTCCATGTTTTACCATTGGGGGATTATCCAGAAAGTAGTCGGTGCCTTTGCGTGGGTATTGCGTAAATTCATGAATATATCCGGCTCGGAGGGATTAGTGGCCGCCGGTAATATTTTTATGGGAATGACAGAATCTCCTGTGTTGATCAAGAATTACCTGCCGACGATGAATCGTTCGGAGATATTTTTGGTCATGGTATCCGGAATGGGTACGATCGCCGGTTCCGTAATGGGTACTTACATAGGTATGTTGGGAGGAACAGACCCGGCGGCGAAGGTTTTATTCGCCACTCACTTGCTCTCGGCTTCCGTAATGGCAGTACCGGGTTCAATCGTTTTAGCGAAAATGCTTTGTCCGCAGACGGAAGAAGCCACGGACCATGTAGCTATCTCCGGTAAGGAAAAAGAGAACTCGAATATTCTAGATGCCATCTCATCGGGTACGGTTACCGGCGTAAAGTTGATGACGAATATTGCCGCGATGTTATTGGTATTCATATCCCTTGTAGCGTTAGCGAATTATATTACGGAAGGTGTGATAGGACGTTATACCGGACTGAACGACTGGATTGTAAAGATTACGGACGGTAAGGCGCAGGGCTTGACCTTCCAATTTATACTGGGCGTAATCACCTCTCCTTTCATGTGGTTGATCGGGGTTCCCAGCCAAGACATCATGTTAGTTGGTTCTTTATTGGGACAAAAGACCATATTGAACGAATTTGTCGCCTATTTCCAATTGCAGCAATGGAAAGATGCCGGATTATTCATGTATGAGAAATCGATCTTGATGTCTACTTATATCCTTTGCGGATTCGCTAATATATCGTCTATCGGTATCTTATTAGGCGGATTGGGCGTATTAGCCCCGGAAAAACGAGGATTAATTTCACGTATCGGCCTACCGGCCATGATCGGCGGAGCCCTGGTCTCTGTGCTATCGGCTACTATAATTGGTATGATCCTTGGGTAATTGAGAATTGAGAATTGAAAATTAGATGGTCATGCAGATTTTTTATACACCAGATATAACTATCAAGCCGGAATTACCGGAAGAAGAAGCAGGACATTGTATACGGGTACTTCGTCTAGGTGAAGGCGATGAGATAGTATTGACGGATGGGCAAGGCTCTTTTTATAAAGCGGCTATTAGCCGGGCGCATCCCAAACATTGTGAGGTGACCCTCTTAGAGAGTTGGAAACAACCCGATCTCTGGAACTTCAATCTCCATATAGCCATAGCTCCTACCAAAAACATGGACCGGATGGAGTGGTTCGTGGAGAAAGCGACGGAAATAGGGATCAATGCGATCACCTGTTTGAATTGTCGTTTCTCAGAGCGTAAAGAGATCAAGCCGATTCGATTGGAGAAGATATTGGTCAGTGCCATGAAGCAATCCCAGAAAGCGACTTTGCCGGCGTTAGAAGGAATGACAGATTTCAAGAAGTTTGTCGCCACTCCCTTTGACGGGCGTAAGTTTATCGCCCATTGCGAGGAAGGCGAGAAGCCACTATTAAAACATACGTATCAGCCGGGAGAGAATGCCTTAATCCTCATCGGACCGGAAGGTGATTTTAGCCCGGAAGAAATCAAGCTGGCTCAAGAGAATGGCTTCGAGCCGATCTCTTTAGGAGAGAGCCGGCTGCGTACGGAAACGGCTGCGCTAGTGGCTTGCCATACGATTCATGTGTTAAATCAATAGAATAATCCTATTTCCATTAAAAATACGTTAATCCTCATAAGGGTTATTAAGCAAATTGCTACATTTGTAATGATATTAACAAATCTAATCTAATAACAATTTAAGTAACATGAAAAAGTTGTTCAAATCATTCTTGATTCTTTCGGCCATAGCTATGGCTATCCCCTGTTTCGCTCAAACTCCGAATACATTGACTAAGAAGGAAAAAAAAGCTGGCTGGGAATTATTATTCAACGGAAAAGACTTCTCTGGATGGCGCCAATGTAACGGTACCGCTATGCCCGCAAACTGGGTTATAGAAGACAATGCCATGAAAGTATTTACCGGCGAAGGTAAGAAACCGGGACAAGGCGCTAATGGCGATATCCTTTACCAGAACAAGAAATTCAAAAACTTCGAGCTCTCGGTAGACTGGAAAGCGAGCAAGATGGGAAACTCCGGTATCTTCTATTATGTACGCGAAGTACCCGGTAAACCTATTTATTATGCGGCTCCCGAAGTACAGGTACTAGATAACGTGGACGCAACCGACAACAAATTAGCGAACCACTTAGCAGGTTCTCTATATGACATGCTTCCCGCAGATCCGAAAACAGTTAATCCTGCCGGCGAGTGGAATACGATCGTAATCCGTGTAAAAGATGGAAAAGTAACGCATACCCAAAATGGTAAGAAAGTTGTTGAGTATACTTTATGGAGCAAAGAGTGGGATGATTTGGTAGCTAACAGTAAATTCAAGAACTTCCCGGGCTTTACCGAAGGTATTTCTAAAGAAGGTTATATCGGTCTGCAAGATCATGGCTATCCGATCTGGTTCCGTAATATCAAGATCCGTGAACTAAAATAGTTCTTCGAATCTATCGTATATAAATAAAAAGCCCGGGATTCAGATAAATCACCGGGCCTTTTTATATCTGTTTAAT
This sequence comes from Parabacteroides sp. AM17-47, assembly GCF_003434625.1. Classification (NCBI taxonomy): domain Bacteria; kingdom Pseudomonadati; phylum Bacteroidota; class Bacteroidia; order Bacteroidales; family Tannerellaceae; genus Parabacteroides; species Parabacteroides sp. AM17-47. The sequence goes on along the minus strand of NZ_QTLI01000027.1, from coordinate 22,391 downwards.
AAGTAAGCCTAATTACTCCCACTCAATTGTCGCATTCGGTTTCGGAGACATATCGTAGCATACACGGTTCACGTTCTTCACCTCTTTCAAAATACGATCCGTAATCTTCATCAAGATAGGCCAATCAACCGGCTCGATCGTAGCGGTCATGGCATCTACCGTATTGACGGCACGGATAATCACGGGCCATTCGAAAGAACGGGCGTTATCACGTACGCCAACCGACTTAAAGTCGGGTACTACCGTAAAGTATTGCCATACCTTTTTATCCAATCCGGCGTTCTTGAACTCCTCCCGTAAGATCGCATCCGACTCACGTACCGCTTCCAGTCTATCACGAGTGATAGCGCCCAAGCAACGTACGCCCAAACCCGGTCCGGGGAACGGCTGGCGATAAACCATGTCATAAGGCAAACCTAACTCTACGCCACAAGCACGAACCTCGTCCTTGAATAATTGACGCAAAGGCTCAACCAACTCAAATTGCAAATCTTCCGGCAGACCGCCTACGTTATGATGGGATTTCACCATCTTAGCCGTCTTCGTTCCACTCTCCACGATATCCGGATAGATCGTTCCTTGAGCCAAGAAATCGATTCCATCTAATTTGCGAGCTTCTTCCTCAAATACACGGATAAACTCACCACCGATAATCTTACGCTTTTGCTCCGGATCTTCCACGTCAGCTAGCTTGTTCAAGAAACGATCTGTAGCGTCTACATACACCAAATTGGCATTCAACTGGTTCTTGAAGACCTCAACGACATCCTCGGACTCGCCCTTACGCATCAAACCATGGTTCACATGCACGCAAACCAATTTATCGCCGATCGCTTTCAAAAGTAAAGCGGCTACTACAGAGCTATCGACACCTCCAGACAAGGCCAGCAGAACTTTCTTATCCCCTACCTGACGCTTTACCAATTCAATCTGGTCATTGACAAAATTCGTCATATTCCAGTTTGCCTCAGCCTTGCAAGTATCGAACACGAAAGACTTGACAGCGCCCTTGATCGCCTCGACATCATCCGTAAACTCCGGCAATTTAACCTCGCACAACGCCTTATCGTGACCTGCGGCCATTACAGGAGTGCCCATCTCGTAAATACCCGGATTCACGTCGATAGCTACACCGTCGATAACATTGTTTGGGCCACCATTGATAATGATACCTTTCACGTTTGGCAAGGCTTTTAATTCCTCAACCGTGATGTCATGCGGATAAATCTCACTATAAACGCCTAACGCACGAATAGCACGAGCCAACACCGTATTCTCATGACTACCTAAATCCAAGATAACAATCATATCTTGCTTCATGTGACTTTTAAATTTTATTGATTTTACACTTTGTTATACCTAAGACAAATGTCACTCCCACTCGATGGTTGCAGGCGGCTTCGAGCTGATGTCGTACACGACTCTATTTACGCCTTTCACCTTATTGATAATCTCGTTGGAAACTTTGGCGAGGAACTCGTACGGAAGCTGCGCCCAATCGGCGGTCATAGCGTCCGTGGAAGTTACCGCACGTAAAGCTACCGTATTCTCATAGGTACGCTCATCGCCCATTACACCTACGGATTGAATCGGAAGTAAGATTACCCCAGCTTGCCAAATCTTATCGTAAAGTCCCCACTCACGCATCAATGACATATAGATATCGTCAGCGTCTTGCAGGATACGTACCTTTTCCGGCGTGATATCACCCAAGATACGGATACCCAATCCCGGTCCCGGGAACGGATGGCGCTTGATCAAATGCGGTTGCATACCCAACTCCATACCGACACGGCGAACCTCATCCTTGAAAAGAAGACGAAGCGGCTCGACGAGTTTCAAGTTCATCGTATCCGGAAGTCCGCCCACATTATGATGGCTCTTGATAACCGTACCTGTGATAGAAAGCGACTCGATCACATCCGGATAAATCGTACCTTGCCCCAGCCACTTGATATCTTTCAGCTTATGCGCCTCCTCATCGAAGACATCGATAAATCCTTTGCCGATGATCTTACGTTTCTTCTCCGGTTCCGTAACGCCCGCTAGTTCTTTATAGAACTTATCTTTTGCGTTTACGCCGATCACGTTCAATCCTAAATGCTCATAATCCCTCATTACGTTCTCGAACTCATTCTTGCGCAGCAGACCATGATCCACGAAAATGCAAGTCAAGTTCTTACCGATCGCCTTATTCAGCAATACGGCCGTAACAGATGAATCCACACCGCCGGAAAGAGCCAAGATCACCTTGTCATCTCCCAATTGCTCCTTCAACTCAGCTACGGTAGATTCGATAAAGGAAGCCGGTGTCCAATCCTTGGCGCATCCGCAAATATTCAAGAAGTTATCCAGCAACTTCGTACCGTCTGTCGAATGGAATACTTCCGGATGAAACTGAACGCCCCACGTTTGCTCACCTTCCACATGGTAAGCGGCAGCCCTCACGTCGTCCGTGCTGGCGATCACCTTGAATTTATCCGGCAATACGGTAATCGTATCTCCATGAGACATCCATATCTGCGAACCCACATGGATCCCTTTCAGTAATTCATCCTCACCATCAATGTGCGACAAATTAGCACGTCCATACTCACGTGAATTAGCCGGTTCAACATTACCTCCGGATGTATAAGCTAGAAACTGCGCTCCATAACAAATACCTAAGACGGGATACTTCCCCCGTATCTCGGTCAAATCAGCCTTAAAGGCATTCTCGTCGTATACGGAATAAGGACTTCCGGAAAGGATCACACCTTTCACGTCGGTAGCGTCATGCGGGAATTTGTTATAAGGAACGATCTCACAATACATATTCAACTCTCTGACCCTACGGCCGATAAGCTGGGTTGTTTGCGAGCCGAAATCAAGAATAATAAGTTTCTCGTGCATGCAATTATGATTATTTAATTGAGTGGCGCAAAGGTAGTAATAAATTCGGGAAGCATAAACACACTGGGCAAATATTCTTCCTTATCACGATACTTTTAAAAGATCTTCCCTTGTCCTATTACGCCTTTCCTCCTGAGACATTCATTATCCACCATCTGTTGCATGATCGTCCACCAACTGTTGCATGATCATGCAACGGATGGTGGACGATCATGCAACAGCCATTAGAAGATGAATACCTCAAGAGGAAAACCACAAATCCCCCTAAGGATCCGGCCAAGGGAAGCCATGAAAACAGCGAACCGCCCGACAACCCGACGAGAGTTACGGACGGACAAAACAAAAAAAGCCTCGAAGCGTTCATTACAAACAACTTCGAGGCTTTCCTCCGAGGTTCCTGGCGGATTCGAACCGCCGTACATGGTTTTGCAGACCACTGACTAAACCACTCATCCAAGGAACCGAATCAATCAAAAATAAAAGTAATTTTCAATTCTTAATACTGAATTTTCAATTACCAAGAGGTTCCTGGCGGATTCGAACCGCCGTACACGGTTTTGCAGACCGCTGACTAAGCCACTCATCCAAGGAACCATAACTTCAACACAAAACAACTACTTTTGTTTTGCGAGTGCAAAGAAAGAGAATAATATTGGAATTACCAAACTTTTCCTTTCTTTTTTATTTTTCCCTCCGAATATTATAGAAGTAGAGAAAATGAGCTTACCTTTGCCTATCAAATAGATAAATAACGAAAAAATGACTTATACAGAAACTGTAATACCGGGCGTATGGATCATTGAGCCAAAGGTATTGAAAGATGCGCGCGGATACTTTATGGAAGCTTTTAAGCAAGCGGAATTCGAGGAGCATATCGGAAAAATCCAGTTCGTGCAAGACAACGAATCTTGCTCCTCTAAAGGCGTACTACGAGGATTACACTATCAGCTAGCGCCCTATTCTCAATCTAAATTAGTCAGGGTGATCAAAGGACGGGTATTGGATGTAGCCGTAGACGTACGTGAAGGCTCGCCCACATTCGGCAAATATGTAGCTGTAGAGTTATCGGACGAGAATAAACGCCAGTTATTTATTCCACAGGGATTCGCCCACGGATTCCATGTATTAAGTGACGAGGCTATCTTCACCTATAAAGTAGATAATCCATATACTCCAACGCATGAACGGGGAATCCGCTATGACGATCCCACGGTCCATGTAGATTGGAGCATCACAGATCCGGAATCGATCAACCTATCCGAGAAAGACACCAAGGCTCCATTGCTGAAAGACGCTGAGCTTAATTTCAAATACTAAACACTGTACAGATATGAAAACTTACCTAGTTACCGGCGCCGCCGGTTTTATCGGTGCCAATTTCATCAAACACATGCTGGCGAAATATGACGATATCAAGATCGTTGTCCTAGACTTGCTGACTTACGCAGGTAATTTAGGCACCATCGCCGAGAATATCGATGGAGTACGTTGCGAGTTCGTGAAAGGCGATATTTGCGACCGTGCCTTGGCCGACCAGCTATTCGAGAAATACAACTTCGATTATGTCGTGAACTTCGCCGCTGAAAGTCATGTAGACCGAAGCATCGAAAATCCCCAGCTATTCCTGCAAACCAACATCCTTGGTACACAAAACCTATTGGACGCCGCACGAAAAGCATGGGTTACCGGTAAGGCCGAGACAGGTTATCCGGTATGGCGTGAAGGTGTACGTTTCCATCAAGTCTCTACCGATGAGGTCTATGGAAGCCTTGGTGCCGAAGGGTATTTCCACGAGACCACGCCTTTAGATCCCCGTAGCCCGTACAGCGCCTCCAAGACAAGCGCAGACTTATTCGTAAAGGCTTATCACGAGACGTATAAGATGCCGGTATCTATTACCCGTTGTTCCAACAACTACGGACCTTACCATTTCCCGGAAAAATTGATTCCCTTAATCATAAAGAACATATTGGAAGGTAAATCCCTACCTGTATATGGTGACGGCACAAACGTACGCGACTGGTTATATGTAGAGGATCATTGCAAGGCGATCGACGCCGTAATCCACCACGGGCGTGTGGGAGAGGTTTACAACGTAGGCGGTCATAACGAGAAGCAGAACATCGAGATCGTGAAACTCACGATCCGGACGATCCATCAACTAATGACCGAACAACCGGAATATCGCCAAGTATTAAAGAAAAAAGAGATCGGTGCCGATGGACAAATCTCTATCGACTGGATCAACGACAGCTTGATTACATTCGTAAAAGACCGTCTGGGCCATGATCAACGATACGCCATCGACCCGACGAAGATTACCAACGAATTAGGCTGGACACCAGAGACCTGCTTCGAGGTCGGTATCGTAAAAACCATCCGTTGGTATCTTGAGAACCAAAAATGGGTAGAGGATATCACCGGTGGAGATTACATGAAATATTACGAGCAAATGTATGGATCACGTTGATTCCTCAACGTGACCGTGTGTATGTGGATGAATCTCAGAGAGGCTGTTTCCTAATTCGGGAGCGGCCTCTCTTATTTGTTTCCGGATCGTCTCGCGTATCTCCTCACGCACATTCCTGCGGGTACTATCCAGTTCCGCTTGCTTGGCAGGTTTCAAGAAATCTTTATATTTACATTTCACTATCTTGAACTTGAAATCATCCAAATTCCCTTTTATATCGATACCCAGCTTAAACGGTACCGGCGATTTTAAAACCGAGAGGTGGTAATCGAACGTCATATCCAAATTATGCGTTCCTCCTACGGCTACTTTATATCGGTCCATCTCCACCAAGAATGGGAATACCTCGATCTTGTTATCATGGATCGCTAAATCTACCGCTATGCTATCGATCATATTCCGCTTCTTATTCTTAAACATCAGCGTCTTCGATATCTCGGTAAATGTCTCACCATCCAGCAGCACCATATTCTTTCCGCTCAGGTAGCAAGAGGCATTTACAGACGGCAGCAACACGGACATCGTAGAATCCGCCTTGCAAGTCGCCGTCATCTGGCAATCTACCATGCCTTCGAAGGAACGAAGCATAGGGACCAATGTGTCGATATCCGGGAATAGACTGATTAACCGTTCCACTAAAATATCATCTAAAGACAACTCAAATCCCATCGTAGCCTCTTGATCCGTCTTAGTCGTATAAACCATCGTCAAATCTCCGGAGCCGATATTCGAACTCATACATAAATCGCTCAGATTGATACTTTGATCCCGGATTACAACCTCACCTTTCACATCCTCCAACTTCAGATCCTTAAAATCTATTTTTTTAGCATTTGTATGAAGCGTCAGATCCAAGAATTTCGGAACGACAAATAGTTGAGAGATCGAATCCGTAGCGACACTATCCACGGTATTCGCTAATAGATGATCTGTCTCCAGTACGGAGATACTATCTTCCGAGAAGGCCCCAACCGAATTGGATGCCAATTGATCAGAAAACTGCAAACCTTTACCTATAGCTAGCATCAACTGGTTACAATCGATCAGATCGGATTCCAACTCGAAATTCGCTTTCAGCTTTCCTCCCCGTAGCATGGCCCGCCGGATGTCGCTAAGCTCTCCGCTCAAAGTAAGATCGCTCTTTCCTAAATGCAGGCGGGCACCACTCAACGTCATATTGTTAGTATTGAATTTCACGCTTGTCTCATCAATATACATCGGAATGGGGAATAAGCGGCTAAAGCCCCTCAATTGCTTAAACCTCACTTGTCCCCGAGCCTCCCATTGGCGTAAGACACTGTTTGAGGAAGCGACCGAATCCACTTGCGACCGCTGTCTATTCGCCCTTCGGGTGGTCTGCGTGCGCCTGCGCAAGGTATCACCGGCGGCAATACGGCGTTCACGTTGTTGACGGATCGCTTGCCGATAAGGTAATGCTTCCAAAGAGAACTGGCTTTCCGTCAGAACCATACCCGTCCGTAAAGGGATAAGAATATATTTTAAGGTGTCCACCGAGATCGTAGCTCCCGCCATAGGGATCCGCTTATCTGTAGAAGAAGCCTTGATGCCCCCTTTCAACACGGTCTTACCGGCCACCATCCAGGTAGAATCCGGCAACTTGGTGCGTAAATGATCAAATTCCAACCCTGCGGTCATAGGGATAACAGCCGTTGTATCAATAACCGGCGTCGTATTGGCTACCATCTTCAATCCACCGATATTCGTACTGATCTCATCCTTATACTTTATATTCAAGGTATCCACCGATAGATTAGCGCTCAACAATCCTTTCGCATTCAGATATTTACTTTCATTTTCCGTAGATCCTACAAACAGATTCGCCCCAGCGATATACATATCCACGCCTAACGGCTTACTAAACGCCTTGAAGCGATCAACCGTCAAATTGCCGGATGATTTGACCTTGGCGAAGCGGCTATTCACGATATCATCCACCTTAAACACCGTAGATAAATCAGCCATCATGGTACCCTCCAGCAGCAGTGTGTCGGGATTCAAGAACTCTTTAGCCAAACGGGTAAAATCGACCTGCCCTTTCATCTCCGCCCGAATCGCGGGATTCCTCCAGATATCCCTAACCTCGCCACTCATGGTCAACGAGGTATTCAACCCGATCAATGTCAACTCCTCCAAAGAGACATAAGAAGAATCCGGGTAAGCGCCATTCAAATGTAAATCCACGTCCATGCGCAATGTATCGATCCCCTGTTCAAGACCTTTTACATGATAAGAACCATCCTCTATCTTGCAGCATAAGTTCACGGTCGGAACAATACTATCCCCTAATTCTCCACGGATATCCCCTTCCAAAATAATACGTCCCTCAGCAAGTGTTTTATCCCGATCCTTAAAATATTCATCCGGAATAAAATGTAAGAGATCATTCATATCGGAAACCTTCAACCCGAAAGTCATATCGATCCGTGACGGATTATCCTCGGTAGCCGGTACCATAAAGCCATCCGCCGTAAAAGGCAGGTTATTCACCAGCAACTCCGCGTCCCTCAACCCAATCCGGCGAAGTCCGTCAGCCAACAACAAACGTCCCTTGAAGCGTAACGCTAACTTATTCGCCAAAGAATAAGACGGGCTACGGAATACGATCGAGGAAGAACCGGTCTCCACATCCAACTTATTTCCTCGTTGGGTCAAAAGGCCGTCTATATGTAAAAAGAAACCATCGATCGCCGTATATAAATCCTGCTGGCGGTCATCATAGACAAAGTGTCCATTCGTAATATGCACTTGCTGCAAATCTATTTTAGGCAATGGAGATGACGATGATTCATCTACCGAATCCATCTCACTTTGATAAATCTCCCAATTCGCCTTTCCCTCCTCATTCACATAACCATAAAAACGGATACTATCCATGATAACCCGAGGAATCGTCACCTTCCCGCTAAACAGATAATCCGTAGGGTTAAATACGACGATCGCTTTTTTGAAAGACAACAAGGAATCCGAAGGAATCATCAAATCCTCCTGATAGCCTATAGAATCCTCAGCCAGATTTGAGATCAAACGCCCATTCGTCAACTTCACTCCCAGATAAGGATACGTCTCAAAATAAGTCAACTCCACCCGCTCACATTCCAAGTGCGCCTCTATGAATTCGTTTGTTTTTTCTACGACCAGCGGTGTCAGCTTCTCCGGAGGTAAGACCGCCCATTTCAGTATACCAACCCCGATCAAGGGAAGTATGAAAAAGATCCCGACCAACACAGACACAACAACCAGCAATATCTTTCTTATTCGTACCATACTCATTCCTTCATCTTATCACAAACAACACTAATTAAATTGTATGAGCAAAAATACGAAATACTATCCCAAAGACAACGCTTATCTCATAAAAAAAGGCCCCCCGCAATGAGAGACCTTCTTTCTACATCTTATTTATTTTTCTACAATTCATTTATCCAGAACCTCATATTTAGAATGCTGGCTCTTGAACTCGGGAACGATCTCCTTCATCCGCTTCACGATCTGCATATCCCCCTCCACGGCACAAGCATGTACCAAGGCATCAATCCGCAGATTGGCGTCCGCATAATCATACGCACGGACTTGGGCGATCTTGATCTTCGGATGAAAAGTAGGCTTGGAGGTCTCCTCCTCATTGAGTACCTCCTCATACAACTTCTCCCCGTCTCGCAATCCCGTGAACCGGATCTCGATTCCCTTCACCCCGCTCAGACGGATCATACGCTCTTCATTTACCAAAGCAATGATGTACTCAACTTTGTCTTCCAGATGATAGTTACGAGATATATCCATAATGATTATTTTACTGAAAATAAAAATAATCATTTATCATCTTAACACTAACTTTTCCGATAAAAATATTAGAGTACATTTGCTCTCAATTGTAACAAATATTCTTCTTTATACAATCCACAATATAAGCCACATCCTCATCCGTCACATAGGGGCCGGAAGGCAAGCACAACCCGACCTTAAACAAAGATTCGCTCACCCCATTCACGTAAGCCGGGCAATCTTTATAGACAGGTTGCTTATGCATCGGCTTCCACAAAGGGCGGGATTCTATACCCATCGCATCAAGTCCCACACGCATCGCCTCAACATTGGCATTCGGCTCGCAATCCGTATGTGCGTTAACCGCTGCGTGAGTCACACCGCCCGCACCACCAACAGCACCTTGTACCGTTGCTTGATAAGCATTCTCCTGCCCTTTCACCCTCAATAAAGGATCCAAGACAATCGTATTCAACCAATAGTTACTATCAAAACGACCGGAAGGATTCTCATGCAAGGTGATCCCTCTCACATCCTTCAACAGCTCCCGATATAAATCACACGTATGCTTATGATGAGCCACATGAGCGTCAGCCACCGTCATCTGACCACGCCCGATACCCGCACAAATATTCGACATCCGGTAATTATACCCGATCCGCTCATGCTGGTAATACGGATAAGCCTCCCGAGCCTGCGTAGCGTAGAACATGATCTCCCGCTTAGCCTCCCCGTCCGGACAAATCAACGCACCACCACCACTGGTCGTAATCATCTTATTCCCATTGAACGACAGCACCCCATATTTTCCAAACGTACCCAACATACGTCCATCATAGCGAGAACCAAAACCCTCCGCCGCATCCTCTATGACCGGAATCCCATACCGATCAGCGACCGCCATAATCTCATCCACCTTATAAGGCATCCCATATAAGGCCACCGGTACAATCGCTTTCGGTGTTTTTCCCGTCTTCTCGATACGATCTTTAATAGCCTCTTCCAACAACACAGGATCCATATTCCAAGTATCCACCTCCGAGTCCACGAACACAGGCGTAGCCCCCAAATAAGTGATCGGATGCGAGGAAGCACAGAAGGTAAAGCTCTGTACCAGCACCTCATCCCCCGGCTTCACGCCACAGGCAAGCAACGCCAGATGCACAGCGGCAGTACCGGCAGACAGAGCCACCACATGTTTACCTTCACCCACGAATTCCTCCAGATCTTTCTCAAATCCATTCACGTTCGGACCTAGAGGCACGACCCAGTTCGTATCAAAGGCCTCTTTGATATACATTTGTTCTTTGCCCGTCTCACTCATGTGAGCCAGGCACAAATAAATACGTTGATCCATAATTAAAAAAACAGATATAACGAGTCATCTCACGAGGCTTCGCAAGATGACTTTATGTTAGAATAAAAATCAGGAGTTTCTTTTAATCGAGTTTCTCTTCCTCCCTAAAGGAAAGAAAGACGAGGGCACAATCAATTACTCCCCATAAAAAATCAAGGCTTTATTATACCGCATCCTCATCACGATTGAAATTTTCAAAGAAAGCATCCATTGATTCCGGCAAATCGCAAATCTCTTGGAACATAAATTTGCAAGTCAAATCATAAAGAGGCTTGGTATAGTCAACAAGCAAGTGCAATTATAGTCATATAAAATAAAAACCATCGAAAAGCTCTCATTTTTGAAAGAAAGATCAACATTCCTTTTGGAAGAAACTTTTTCTTTTCTATTCTCCCAGATTAAACAATTTAACTGCTATACACTTAATATAACTCACTTTAAGATAATGATTTATTTTCTTTTTCCTTATCAATCCACGACAAGCTCGTCTGATGCTTTTATCAAAATCCTTTGTTTCCTTGTATATGCTTAAGAACTGATCTCTCAATGGGCTCCTTTCTGTTGGCTTATGTAAGGTTCGTTGTATTTTTAAAGCCTCACTTAAAGGACGTTCAAACACTTGAATATATCCATTCTTAACCAAATGTTCCAAGAAGGCTTCTCCGGAGTCAGAGCATACAAAAATACTATTCACGCTGTGATCTTGAAATTTTATCTCCGGAGCGCTTCGATCTCTATACCAGTCTGCCAGCAGAAGATCTCCGTTCCTATGCATACCTGTATATCGGCACGAATAGCAATTTTCTCTATATATAACTCCGTTATGATAGCCTATCTGGTACTCATCACCCTGTTTCTCAGAACTGTGGTAAATAAGCTTTTTCCTCTCATCTCTGCAAGAAATTATATGCTTTTCTGTTCCATAGGCCGGATCCCGGAAAGAAATTGTCTTTGCTTGTTTGCGTGTACGCTTCTCAATCTGCCTCATATGATCCAAAAGATATTGATGCGATGCAATTCCATGACACATGAGCTCAACCAAGAACAGTTTTTTCGAATTTGAAAGGATGCGATTAACATGGCACTTTAGTGCTGCCAGCTGACATGGTAATCCGATAAAAATTACCTTTTCGTTCTGTTTTAAATATTTTAGCACCGCATAAAAGCAATCTCTCATATCGCTATAGGTGTACTTTGAATTGCGGGAATTTACTATGTCCAAACTACTCCGAATTTCAATATATTTTGCTTGAAAATTTTCTTCCTGTATAACTCCAAAGACCTTATACCCTTCTTTGAGTCCCATCTGATAAATTGCTGCGCAAATTCCGCCGGATGCACTATTTTTACGATCCTCATCATTGGAAAATCCAGCATAATATTTTGTTATCGTATGTAATGAAACTGTATTTTGCACATGGCAAACAGAATTACACAATCCACACCAAGTACATTTATCCTCGAGAACCTGCGGGTAAATATTGCCATACTCGTCTTTTTCAAATATAATTGCAGAATTCGGACAAATCTGTTCGCACGCACGACAAGCCGTACACGCTTCCCCAATATTATTTAACATGGTTTTTATTCCTTTCATGACAAACTGATAATAAAACAACACTCAAGCGATACATAAACACGGATACCTCTGTAAAACTCGTCAATCCACAAATGGTATATATATTCATTCTGTGGCTCAAAAAAAGCAGCAATAATCCGAGTAATTGAATAAATACACCTATAACATTAGAATAATTAGCATATTTTGCCAAGCCCATTGGGCTCATGACCGGAAATGCAACAACATATGTGGGCAATATAACCCAGGCCGCAGGAAGAAGTAAGCGAAGAATTGCTCCTGATTCAGCATATCCATCTCCAAAAACAAACTCACAAATCGGTTCAGCGTAAATTCCTATAATAATTACACCAACCGTAATAATTGGCATCACAAACCCAAGAAGCCTTTTTATAAGCCTGTAGTTCTTATGATTTAACATATACGGATATAAGCTATCCGCAATTGGTGACGATCCCATTTTGACCAGCGAAAGACACTTATCGCTTGATGTATAATAACCCACCTCGGGTGCTGTACCATATATCTTTCCAATAATTATGACATTCAAGGCCTGATAAAAGGTTGATGCAAAACGGGATGTGAAATACGGAAATGCAGATCGTACCATTGACATAACATATTTTCTCCCCGGCCATCTAAAGGTGATCTGTTTTTTCCAGCGAATATCAGCCGCGGTGATAATGAAAGCCAATATGCTACCAACCAGAAAACACACTGGGACAAACATAATATCTTCCTTCTTCCTTACACAAAGAAAAATCAAGAGCGTAAAAAGAACTCGGACAATTAATGTACGTAGGGCTATAGATTTCATATTTTCCATACCCCTGTAATAAAAATCAGGCAACAATGCAGTAATCAAATATCCCAGCAAGTAAACCTGCAAAATCGTCATCAACGTGACATCAAAGACATTTATATATAGGAATAGCAAAAATACCACACCGAGGCAGACAGCCAGTATTACCTTTATGAAAGTGACAGCAGTAATAATGTACTCAATTTTACATTTGTCGGTTTTATTTTCGCTGATTTTCTTTGTTGCATACAACGTAAATCCAAAATCCAAAATAATCTGGACATAAGCCATATATCCCAAAGCCAAGCCTATCTGTCCATATTCAGTTGGTCCCAACACTCTGCTTAAATACGGAACTGTCAACAAATTCAAAATCTGTATCGAGGTTGTCATTAAATATAAGAAAACGGTGTTACTGATCAACTTTCTATTCGCTTGATTCTTCATTTTGATCAATACTCCTTAGTTTTCTATCGCTTCACAAAACCAATCTACTGATTCCTTCCGAAAGTCATTCAGTAAAACTGTCACGTTAGAATAATCAACTTTAGAATAATTTTCAATATCCATATCGATTCTATCCAACAGGTTCAATCGTGATAACAGATTCCTCGTTCTGTATGGATTACCTCTATTTTCTACAGCAACAAAATTCTTTCCTAAATTAACAGACAATGCTACTCCATGAAAGGAATCCGTAATAATCAGTTCTGCGTGTTCTATAAGCCGTATCATATCTGCAATAGATGCACCCAAGATTTTCTTGTCGCAGTTTTTGCTATAGTATCTGGTGAATTGAACAGCCCAAACCGGCAGACCTAAAGATTCAGAATATGTTTTTACCAGATTTATACAATGTTCGCTGTATTTTTCCAAGGATACAAAATAGGTCAGAATGTATTTTTGATCATTCTCCAAATAATCTGAATACTGCTTGGCAAAAAGCCTCCACTCTTCTCCTGTTAAAAGGAATGTAGGGTCGCAAACCACATTAATATTTCGATTCATAATCTTTTCTAACTGCTGCTTGGCAAAAGTTTCCCTAACGCTGATATATGAAAATTCTTCCAGTGCCTTCTTCATTAAAGCTTTGTCCTGCTCTCTTATTTCTGTACTCCCTATACTCGATGCATAAGATATTCTTTTATCAGCGATGCCAAATTGCAGCAAAAATACAGGATCCAAGGTTCCCCCCGTGGTCTCCGGATTCCATATCTGGTCACTTCCCGCCACCAATACATCATAATGTAAATCTGACAGGTTCTCTATTTGTGTGCAATGTTCACTAGATAAAGAATAAAATGTATTCAAATGTTTCTTGAATCCTTTTCTATAGTAGTGCATTCCTCCAAATAGTATGTTCTTCGCAAATGAAATTAAATATCCCATATACGAATTCTTACCTTTGAATGCCATCTTCAGCTTTTCATCGTCATGCAAATTAGAATAATTTACGATTTGGGCATCATATCCTCTACCCCTCAGAAAAGCTTGTGTAGCGTAGGCTTGAAACCATACACCATAGTTATAGGATTGAAAAAAAGTTACGATTCCTATCCGTTTCATACTTCTTTGTTTTTCTCTTTCCGTATATTTGCCGCCGTAACAGCCATAGTTGGAGAAATGGCCGCAAGCAGTGCAAAAATCCTAGATTTCAATGAATTTTTTCCTTTGAGATATATCAAAATATTTTTTCTAATATTGCTACGGATCACACCATCATACCGCTTGTCATAGCTCTCCATCTTTTCGAGTGCACAAATGCAATCGTAAACCAAGTAACAAACCGCACTATTCCAATATTCAGGGTACTCGGTTTTGCAAAACTCAATTTTTTCCAGAGAGGCATAAATCCGATCCAGCTCTCTGTCTGAAAACTTTGCATGTGTTATACTATCTGGATTTGAGCGATAATAATACAAGACATCTGTTCTTACAGATACCGCCTTGCAACGATGAAACAATATGTATGTCACATACTCATCTTCATAAAGCTTTCCTTTCGGAAACTCAACTCCTTCAAAAAGAGCTGTTTCAAAAAGCTTATTACATACTGAATTGGAGATGTTCTGTGAATATATCAATTCCCCCATTGCCGCTTTTCGATCCAGCCGTTGATTTTTCTCCAGTTTACGAACACGCATCGACCCGTTTGGATAGACATGGGCTATTGCGGCCACACCAATAGAAGTGTTGTCGGCTTCCATCTGTTTTAATAAACCACAATAAAAATCCAAATCAATATAATCATCCGAATCAATAAATCCCACATACGGAGATGTTACATATTTTAGCCCGGCATTTCGCGCATCCGAAAGGCCACCATTCTCCTTATGAATAACCCGTATTCGTGTATCTTTTTTTGCATATTCATCACAAATTGTCCCACTAGAATCCACACTACCATCATCCACCAGAACAATCTCTAAATCCTCTAATGTTTGATCGACAATACTATCAAGGCATTGTTTCAAATACTTCTCTACATTATAAACCGGTACAATAACAGATACTTTTGCCATTTCAACTCCTCATTTCCGCTTCCTCTTTATGAAAACAATGGACTGTATGTCAATACATCAATCACAAACTTTTCCACAGGAATCATCGTATTAAGCATATAAAAACTCAAAAAATATCCAACCATTGCCAAGCAACATACAACCGTATTGAATGCCCATGCAGTTACTTTATGTGAAGCATTCTCTCTTACATATTGACCGAATAAAGCAGCTCCATACGGAAAGAACACAAAAGTAAACCTTTGATATGATGGCGTTTGCATAAAAAAGCAAGCTATTATAACAAAGAAATAAATTGCAAAATAGTTTTCGAGCTTTTCATCCCAAAGTTTTTTTTTGCTTCTTTTTATGTTCCAAAAGGCAAGTGCCATCATCACGAGCACAGAGTAAGAAAAAACCTTATTTAGCAAGTAATACCCACTATCTTTCACGACCGTAGCCCAACCACCAGTATCCCAATTAAAATACATAAGTGTTCGCTTCAAAAAAGCCTGTGTATAAGAAATCACTGCTAACTGTGATAGGAGCATATCCACTATGCCAACAAGAGTTTCAACAACCAACGGTGCGAGCAATAACATCATTAGGATTATTTTAACATATCGTTTTTTTGTACTAACAATAAATCGTATCAACACCAGCAATATCGCCGCAAAATGCATAAAAATCGGAAGAACATAAAGAAAATATGTCCATACACTTCTCCTTTTTTGATACAGTTCTCTGTAAACCGCCAACAAAATCATCGCAAATGCCAAGTCACTTCTCAGTGCATTAACAGAAAAACAGAAATTCATAAGCCCCATAAGAAGAAATAGAGTATATACTCTTTGCCTCAAATTAAAGCTTTTACTGTGCGCATAATCTTGCAATACATATAAACTAATTAAATAAGTGAAGAATACTGACGTACCTGCAATCAACTGATAATTCCCCGTCTTGGCAATGATCCAGAACCAAATGTCAATGACATATAAATTTTCATATGAGCCATGATTAAATGCTCGAAAGAAAGATACGTTTGCATAATCTTTTACTGCGGCAATATATCGTACAATATCCGGATCAGTTTTGGGATCTCGGAAACACATTGCCATCAACCCCATAAACAAAGCTAAAAAAAACAATCCCAAAACCCTTTGTACCTTATTTTTCGAAATATAACCAAGTAAAGAAAAGGGAACAGTCAAGGCAGGGAAAAGCAAGCATGTAATTGTCAATCCTAATAACATAACACCCATCTTCTTACCGTTAGTCTGCGAAACCAATGTTTAGTCATCTAAATTGCCTCTTTTTAAATAAAATTTCTCCCACTCAGCATTTGCATCTACCATACAATAATATGTCGGGGAAACATCGACATACTGTAAATACGTTTCTTGGATTCTTTTATCCAAAAATGTATCAAATGTACCTATTACTTTCGCCGGAATACCAGCGACAACCACGTTATCCGGAACATCCTTTGTGATTATACTGCCTGCTGCCACAATAACATTTGAGCCTATCTTTGTATCATATAAAATAATACTTCCGGTAC
This sequence comes from Parabacteroides sp. AM17-47, assembly GCF_003434625.1. Lineage (NCBI taxonomy): Bacteria > Pseudomonadati > Bacteroidota > Bacteroidia > Bacteroidales > Tannerellaceae > Parabacteroides > Parabacteroides sp. AM17-47. The sequence goes on along the minus strand of NZ_QTLI01000027.1, from coordinate 5,446 downwards.
CAATAAATACATTATTTCCTATTTCTATACAGCCAACCTTCTCATGGAATACTCCCCCCACCAGAATTTTTTCGGTTTTTGGAGATATCCTATTCAACATATTGTGTACTACATCATGCGTCACGAACAAAACATTAGAAGCCATGCGTACATTATTTCCGATTCTGATTAACTCTGGATATAACGGAATCTTACGAGACTGAATCATCACATTCTCTCCAATACCTGCATATACATTCCGTTTTTTTAAATATGCGGTACGTTTCACTCCATCCCGTATGGTCAGCATCCGAAATTGATACCACAGCATCCGCAGCCTCATGACTCCTTCCTCCGAATCATCACTTCATTATATTTCATCATATAGATGCCTTCTTCATAGGCTCCTATGTTCTTCTCGTTTGCTACACCTATCAGGTTATTCTTTATCAGCTTCATGTGGTTACAGCCGCATTCATAGGCATGCGGATACCCACCTCCGAACCTTGGATTCACTTCCGAGATGTAATATTCTCCATCTATATCAAAGATATCAATATCAATCTGACCGCTCCATCCGCATTCCTTTACAAACTTCTCGATCAGCGCAAACAGTTTTTCGTCTTTGAATGACACAGCTTTGTCCGTCTCTCCGGCTCTCATCAAGATTTTCTTTTTGGTGAACACTGAAACGAGTTCGCTGGAAATCATATCAATATAGCAGTCTCCGCCTATCTCCTGACCGTTCAAAAATTCCTGAATCATCAGATTGTCATCATGCGCCCAAAGAAGATCCATCGTCTCTTTATCCTTAACCTTATTGATAGCAATCGATGCACTGCCACGGACAGGCTTTACAAATACCGGAAAGCTGATCTCCCCAGCATCCAAATCCTTATAAAACGCTTCCTTATCCACATAGCTCTTGGCGCAATTGTACCCATGCTCCTTAAGCCATGTAAACATCTGCATCTTGTCCAGTGCCATCTCGCACAGGTCGTAGGACGAGCCGATGATTGTCACGCCAATCTCTGCAAACCTCTCCTTATTTTTTGCAATTAGACTTAACTCCGGGTCAATCAGTGACAACACACCGGAAATTTGTTCTTTCTTACAGATATTAAGGATCAGATCTATATAGCCATCCTCTATAATACGAGGCACTTGATAATGCTTATCCGCCTCATAGATTGCTGGCGCAATCTCGGTTAAATCAGTAACAACCACATTGCCCACGCCAGCGAATTCCTTCTTAAAATATTGAATTACCTTATTGCGCGTTCCCACGCTTAGAAGTAATATGTTCGTCATTTCAAAGTCTCCCAAAATCATCAAAGAACAACGGTGTTCCACCTGTGTGGATGAACAATATGTTCTTGTTTTTTATCTCTTGTTTTTCTATATAGTCCATCATGCCGGTATATGCTTTGGCCGTGTATGTGGAATCCATCGGGATTCCGTGGTTACTGAGCATATTCTTTATGGTGGTTTTTATAGCTTCATTTTGTTTGCCGTAGCCATCTCCGATGTAATCATCAATGAAAATAGTTGCGGATTCTATCAGTTCATCGGCTACATCACCACACAAATATTCTTTCACGCTGTCAAGCACCACCTGCCGACCTCTTGGATTCTTTCTGGCAATGCTGACACCCACGATTTCTCTCTCGTCTCCATGCATAATCTGACCGCACACAAGACCCGCCTGTGTAGTGCCTGTCCCTGATGCGAAGAAGATGTAATCGAAGTGGAGTTCGTTCTCTTTTTCGTATGCACATATCTCGTTATAGCAGTCAACATAGGCCTGTGTTCCGAGATTGCCATGACCACCACCGGGGATAAAGTACGGCTTTCGACCACACTCTCTAAGTTCAGCCAACTTTTCATCAATTGTTCTGCTGACCTCATCCACAGGTACGGTTGTGATCTCCGCACCGAACAACTGCATCATCTTGCTGTTATAAGTCGGTTCAGATGCTTCCTCCGGACTGATGATATAGCAAGGAATGTTCCGCACTGTCGCCATATTGGAAATCACACGGCAGTGATTGGAACTACTGCTACCATAGGTGACAACCGTGTCGAAATCTCCGTTGTCAATCTCTTTGAAGAAATTCACTGCTTTTCTTGCCTTGTTGCCACCAAAAGAGAACGGGAACAGATCATCACGTTTGATATATATATTATTTTGTTCCGTTCTTATTTCACATATATATGTCCTCATAATCATCCTCTGTATAATGGGAAAAAAACCGGATTTATAATCGCACCTGCTTTTTGAACCATCGTGTCATAAATCGTCTGATTATGAATCTTTTTAATTGCGTAATATGGTATAACTCCATTTTCCGCCACAAAATTCAATTTAAACTGTTCAATATTTCCGCCTTTTTTCCCTCCTCCCATGTCAATGAGTTTTCTTCCATATTGTTTTCCTAACAAGGAAGTCTGATATGTTAATAAACTATTGGCTTGGCAATGAGCAAATTCCGGATTTGATCCAAGATAAAGGTAGTGCACTATGTCTTCGCTCATAACAGATAAAACAGATGTAATAATTTCACCATCCTTAACCGCATTGGAGAAGAAACACACGCCTTTGAAAACTTCAAAATATTCCTCTAACTCTTCTGCTGTGAATTTATAGTAAGCAGAGACCTGAAACTTATCTACCGTATTTTGGTACAGTTCCAAAAACTTAGGGATTGTTACCCCGTCAAAATCAAACTTTACAGATACATTTGCGTCAATTGCTTTCTTTATAGCGCGTTTGCTTCTCCTGTTATACGCTTTCTCATAAAAATTTTCAGTCAAATCATTGCAGTAAAAATATCCATAAAACTCCGCACCTAAAACCTCTGAAATCACAGAAGCATTTGCAGCCCATGGATCCAATTTCGCAAATTCAGCGATAATATTATTGTTTTTACAATATTGCTGAAAATCTTGGGTAAATGACTTCATTAATTCCAATTCCTGTCCGTCATTGCACCATTCAATACAAGGTCCACCTGTACCTCTATATGAGGAAATATCATAATATTGAACATCATCTATAAAGCCTGCTTGTTTTTTTATAAAACGGTAACTGACCTCTCCTTGTTTTCCTATAAAATCATAGGAAACAAGTTCTCCGGCTTCTTTTTTCTCCTGAAGCTTTGCCCAGCGTGCTTCACGATATACACTTTTCATATCAATAACCTCCCATTTATCGGAACAAATTCTTCGAAAAATTGAATATTCAACAGTAAACGCTATTTGCTGAAATTAGATGTTCTGTGCATTTATTATGTATCTCATCTAGTAGTTACATTATTCTGCCTATTTCTTCTCTCTACATCCAACCGTCCAGAGCCACCCTCGCCTGTTGGAACCACTACATCAGACCGTTTGAAAACCTTACTTATGGTCGAAAGGATAATCTTTAGGTCTCCAATCCAAGTAATGTTACTGACATATTTCAAATCGTATGCAAATACACTTTCCCACAATTTAATTGCGTTTCTTCCGTTCACCTGTGCCAAACCTGTTAAACCCGGACGCACATCATGACGGTGATGTTCTTCTTCTGTGTACCAAGGTAGGTACGACACCAGTAATGGTCTTGGTCCAACAATACTCATATCGCCTTTCAGTATATTGAATAGTTCTGGTAATTCATCTAAGCTGGTGATTCTCATAATCTTTCCATACTTATTAAGTCTCACATCATCCGGCAGAAGATTTCCATCCTTATCTTTTCGGTTATCCATCGTTCGGAATTTGACGAGCTTGAAGATCTTCTCCTGCCCGTCCTTGCCTTTTTTACCAGGACGAGGTTGAACGAAGAACGGGTTGCCTCTCATTGCAACCGCACCAACAATAATTAGAGCCAGCAGCACCGGGGATAGAACAACCACAGCAATCAGTGAAAAAATGAAGTCAAAGAATCTCTTAAAAAACTTTACGTACATCTCCACACCTCTCACTCAAAACAAGCCCTAACAATCTCAATCACCGTGTCCTGCTCTTCCACCGTCATCTTATTATCGCTCGGTAGGCACAGTCCTCTCTGGAAGATGTCCATTCCTACATCCAGTGGCTTGCCGTCCTTACCTTTCACGCCACCGGCTATGTAGTAGGCATTCATCTTACCTCTTCCATCGCCCTCCCGGGTCACGACCCCATTCATCCGATAATTATATCCCAGTTCCTCATGTTGATACCAAGGAGCGTTCTCACGAGATTGGGTAGACCATTTACGTACTTTGTTCGCTGCCTCCAAATCATCCGTCAATAACATTCCCCCGGAAGAGCCCGTGATAATTTTATTGCCATTAAATGAAATGGCATTATAACTACCGAAAGTCCCGATTTGTACCCCTTTATAAGAGGCTCCCAACGATTCCGCTGCATCCTCTATGATAATCGCGTGATGCTCCCGACAAATAGCTCGGATCTCATCGATTTTACCCGATGTTCCGTATAGGTGAGCGACTACAACGACCTTCACTTCCGGATACATCTCGAAGGCTTTCTCTAACGCAACCGGATCCATATTCCAAGTATCATATTCCGTGTCGATAAACACGGGTACCCCTCCCTCGTAGACAACAGGGTTTACCGTAGCGTCAAAAGTCATATCCGAACAAAAGATCTTATCAACGGGCTTTACCCCGGCTAATCGAACTGCCATGTGCAAAGCGGCTGTCCCTGCGGACAAGGCAACCGCATATCGGCAACCGATCTTCTCGCAAGCCAGATGTTCTACCTCATTGATATTCTTGCCCACGGTAGACATCCAATTACTCTCGTATGCTTCTATTATATATTTGATTTCATCTCCATGCATGGTAGGAGAACTCAGCCATATCTTAGATGCAAATGGTACTATTCCATCTTGATCCTCTCTCTTATTCATATCCTTTAAAATTGTTTTTTCTTGTAAATGCGCAAGTACTTCTATCCCGCTTATTTCCAGCAGGACACACAATCAGTTTTTATCTTAAATGATTTTCCTTCTTTTTATGCACGGTATGCTCTTAAAAAGAGTCTGCATAGTCATTATTTCCGTGCGTCATTTCACATTTTAAGAAGCCATTCCGCTTCAACAAATTACCTTTATGATTGTGACTCGAGCCAAGGAACACTGCGGATGGCGGTAAACACTCAAATTAGGGCACACCCCTTTTAAAGGGCACCTTTCCAGTGCCCTAACCGAGTTTTGTTAAATATTTAATTTGATTTTAACATTGGCTCGTCATCAAATGAATCCTATCGGGTACCATATTAACATAGTCACAACACCTATTAAAGATTTTTCATACAAAAGGTACCTTTCTCAATCCAGCTCCTCAAACCGGGAGTTCTGGCTCTTGAACTCGGGGACGAAGGCTTTCATTTCCTTCACCATCGGGAGGATCTGGACACGAAGGGATACTTCGGTCAATACATTAATATGTTCTACTACATCCTTATAGATATACTC
>NZ_QTLI01000026.1:0-64736 GCF_003434625.1 Parabacteroides sp. AM17-47 | reverse complement strand
AGTTCCGGTAGAACGAAGGTAATTGAGGCATTCGTTCTGTATAGCCCTGTATAAATAAGCGTTTAAAGACGTGTGAATATCGATGTTCTCACGCTTTTCCCAGAAGCGGAGGAAGACGTTTTGTAAGATGTCTTTTGCGTCTTCCGGGTCGGGGATAAATTTTCGGCAATGTATATAAAGTTGGAGATAAACAGACTTGAACAGGGTATTAAAGGCGGCTATATCTCCTTGTTTGATCAATTCGATTATTTTGTTGTCAGATGCCATTTTATTCCCGTGTATTATTAGAAAGGTGGAGCGTATAGGCAAGGAGAACATTCCTTGGGCCTATACGCTTACTGCCTGTCAATTAATGCTAACCCTATTATAAGATTTCGTTTGCGGTTTTATTGAAATATTGGATACATTCTTTAATATCCGGTACTGAGTTTTCCCAGTTGTATTCATACTCGATAGAGAATACTCCCTTGAAATTCTGGGATTTGAGTTCTTTCAACATTCCCTTTACATCTAGGATGCCTGTGCCCCAGATCACGTCGTGCTGCTCATTCTCTCCTGCTTTTTTCGGGGCGATATCCTTGAAATGCAAAGAGATGATCCGGCCTTTGAGCTGTTTTAAGCAATCGATCTGGTTTAATCCCTCCCGGCGCCAATGGCCTACGTCGGAACAAGAACCAAGCGATTGACTGCGTCCGGAGATGGCTTTCAACAGGTTCTCAGGTTTCCAATACTCGGAAGGCTGCGGGTGATTATGGACGGAGATCTTAATGTTGTATTGCTTGGACAATTTTTCTACTAGGTCCCAATCGCTTAAAGCCGGTTCGCAAGTAATGAACTCTAGGTCCATCGCTTTCGCGAATTTGAACATCTTTTCCCAATCGGATGACTTTTCGGCTACATACACCCCGGTTCCTACGATCTTGATACCTTTGGATGCCGCAAGTTCCTTGATCTCTTTCTGAGTTTGCGCGTCGAGGTTAAAATCGAATACTTTATCCCCCCATTTACCGCCAAGCTTATGACCGGGATAAATCTCGATGTATTTCAATCCGAGTTCTTGCGTCTTATCGAGAGCTTCCGTCAAAGGGAACAGGTGGAAACTATAGGATTGCATCCCTAGACGCCATCCGTTCTTCTCGGCCTTCGTTTGCGCTTCGGTTGGAATAGCCAATAGGCAGCAAACGATCGCTATCATTATTTTATAGATATGTCTTATCATATTCGGTTGTTATTAAAAGGTTTATCTTGGCATATCCGGCAAAGAGAAACCGTTGTTATACGTATGCTTGATCCATTCGTTGGCCATCTCCGCAGCGTTAAACTCGGCGAAGCGACGGTCGAAACGCGGATCTCCGTCAATTACCTTGAAATCATCCACCGTGACGATCTTGATCTTATCGTTCGGGGAGATGTTCGTAAACCGCATATTCTCTCCATCCCATTGCAACTCACGATGCAAACCTTGCAGTCCGGAGAGGCGAACGGCCAAGACTCCCATCACGACCATCTCGTTGAACGGACCGGAGAACTGGAAGTTGGATGAGGCTTCCGTACGATTTTCCGGGGATTCCTTACATGCACGGATCCAGTCTTGCTCATGGGCGTTGGTAGACCATATGTCTCCATTGCCACCTTTCACTCTCGGGATCGTCGGTTTGGGCTGGTTGAAATGTTCCATGTCGGAAACCGGTAATAAGGTCGGGTTCATTCCGTAACAGCCTGTCATGATCTTTCCTTTCGTTCCGATGAAGATGATACCGCCGTTCTCGTCGCCCATCATCTGCCCGTCTTTCAATTCTTCCGGACGGGGAGGCATCAAGCCACCATCGTACCAATAGACTTTTACTTCCGGCATCTTGACATTTCCTTTGGGCGGACGTGCGGGGAATGTATACGTTACGATCTGTGCGTGAGGAGGGGAGTACAGATTACTCAAAGTCGAGCTGCCGATTACGCTGGTCGGATATTTTAAGTCGAGTGCCCAATACAACGGGTCCATGATATGGCAAGCCATATCGCCCAAGGCCCCGGTTCCGAAGTCCCACCATCCACGCCAGTTCCAAGGGGTATAGACCGGATTATAAGGCCGCTTTTGAGCCGGGCCGATCCATAAATCCCAATCCAGTGTCTTCGGGCACTTCGGGGTATCGTTCGGCTTCATCAAGCCTTGGGGCCAGATGGGGCGGTCTGTCCAACAATGTACCTCATATACATCGCCGATTACGCCAGACTGTATCCACTCCGCGATCTGCCGGCACCAGTCGAATGAGTTACCTTGGTTACCCATTTGGGTGGCTACCTTATATTTCTTCGCCAGTTTGGTAAGCAAACGCGATTCGTAAACGGAGTGGGTAAGCGGTTTTTGCGTATAGCAATGCTTGCCTAGCGTGATTGCGTGGGCGGTCACGCCGGCATGTGTATGGTCTGGGGTGGCTACCATAATCGCGTCGATGGACTTACCCATCTCATCGAACATGACACGCCAGTCTTTAAAGCGTTTAGCCTTCGGATAGTCCTTGAAGGTCTTGTCCGCATAGTGCCAATCTACATCGCATAAAGCTACGATATTCTCCGTGTTCATGTTGGCGAGGTTACGACGTCCCATACCGCCGACACCGATACCCGCGATATTCAGTTTGTCACTAGGAGCTGTATAGCCAAAGGATTTACCGAGCACGGAACCCGGAACGATCGTTAGTCCGGCTGCCGCTACGGCTCCGGTCTTGAGGAAACTTCTTCTCGAAATGTTTTTCATAACTATTAAATTTTAAGAAAACGATAATTCTATAATGTTTGTAAATGAAGGTTGCGCCAAAGAACCTTGATGCCGCCACCATCATGTATTTGTAATGCGATGCGCCCTTGACCGGCTCCGATCTTTTCATCCCGGATGTTTACCATCTCCTCTCCGTTGAGCCAAGTCTGTACATTATCTCCTTGTACCCGGATACGCATCGTGTTCCACTCTCCTTGTTTTAGGATGTTCTCCTTCTCGTCCGGGATCTGTATCAACCATCCTCGTCCGTAGGATTCGTAGATACCGCCCGTGTCAAAGCCTTTGGGGGCGACTTCCACTTGCCAGCCGTTTACCTTTACATCTTTTTCTTCTACAAAGGAACGAATAAATACGCCAGAATTACCATCCGCTTCCTGTTTAAATTCCACGGTAAGGTCAAAATCGTCGTAATATTCCCGGGTGGCTAGATAGCCGTATTGTTTATCCGGGCCACTTTCGCATATTAATAAACCATCTTTTACATACCATAATTCTGTGCCGTATTTATCCCAGTTCGTAATGTCCTCGCCGTTGAATAAACGAGCCTCTCGTGTCTTGCGGGGAAGTTCCTTGATCTTGATATTACGGAACCATGCGGGATAACCGTGGTCTTGCAAACAAATCAAGCCTTTATGCGCTAATCCGTATTCAGGAGCGTTCGCCCATTTACCGCTGTTCTTACGGGAGAACCAATCATCAGACCATGCATCGAACTCTACGGTTTTGTGCCCGTTCATAAAGTAGGTGACATGTCCGTTGTCAAAAATAATCTTAGAGTTGTTCCATTCGCCGGCCGGATGTACTTTTATCGTGTTGAAGTCCGGTAAATACATCGCGTAATCCACTCCGCAACGTTGCCAATCTTCCAATGGCTCCGCGAAATTGATATCATCAATCAATTGATACTCGGGGCCGGTAACGTAGGGAACCGGGAATTGAGGACGTTCTACCACATGATATAATAAACCGCTATTTCCTCCTTTCGAGATTTTCCAGTCCCACGAAAGCTCAAAATTCTCATAAGCCTTGTCGGTGACGATGTATCCGCTGGCATCGCTACCTTGCCCGTCCGCTTGGATGGTTCCGTTTACAACTTCCCAAGGTCCGGTCAAGGCGGTTCCGTTATAATCCCGCCAGCCATCCAAGGTTTCCCCATCGAATAGAAGTTCCCAACCTTCCGCTTTCTCTTGTTCGGTCAATGTGTTATGCTTCGTGTTATCACAGGCGATTAAACCGAAAGCAGCTGTCATTACGAACGATACGATTGTTATTTTCATGTACGTATAGCTTTATTGTTAATACAAATTTGTCGGTGTTTTATATATGAGACAACTCTGGGGCAAGGGATACGTAAGCTCTTTTTCCTTTTTTATTTATTTTAACGGAAGTGTATGGCAATCGGTCATTTATTAGTCGGCAAACGCAGTAGTACTGACTTTGCCAAGTAATATATACTAACATCGCCAACGCAGTATATCTGATTTGGATACACTAAATACATTATATGATGTAGCCAAATGTTGCTGTAATAGTTATGGTATCAACGACTGAAGCTTTTCTTTACAGAAAATACTACAATAAGCCAGTAATCGAATGCTTTATTTAAAGTGTTGATAATCAATATTGTGAAAATATCATGATGTTTATGCTGAAACACGTACGTGTTTTCGAAAAAAGTCGTACATGTTTAAAAAAATTCATGTACGTGTTTTTCTATAAAATGATAGGGATACAACTATACATGTTTAAAAGTTACAATAACTCTACTTTACAGAGCTTTGTCATAAAAGATATCGCCGACATTTATCGAGTGAGTAAGAAAAGGTTGAAATGTGATAGCAAAAGGCGTTGGGGTACCATGAAAATTTACTACCACCATTCTATATGTACACTGTAAGTCCGTATAATATATGGAATAGCGGTAGTAATTGTAACAAACGAGAGTAAAAACGTCCGTTGTTTTTGCTGGATTTATTTGATTTGCTTAAACGCTTTTCCGAGCATATCCGTGATGTCGCTGGCGATCATGCTCTCTTCCGAGCGGAAAGCGGCGGCGAGATCACCGGCTGTGCCGTGCAAGAATACTCCGACTACAGCGGCAGTTTCCGGAGAATAGTCTTGCGCCAATAAGCCGAGGATGATACCCGTCAGCACGTCTCCGCTACCGGCGGTTGCCATGCCCGGATTTCCGCAACTATTGAAATAAATGTTTCCTGCCGGAGAACAAATAGCGGTATAAGCTCCTTTCAATACGATACAAATCTTATGTTCGGCGGCGAAAGATTGCGCTTTCATCAAACGGTCGTATGAGTTCGTGCTTTCACCCGCTATCCGGTCGAACTCCTTCGGATGGGGAGTGAGGATGCTCCGTGGCGGGATCTTATTGAATAAGTCCTTGTTGGATGCCATTATATTAATAGCGTCCGCATCGATAACGACTGGTTTTGTGCTAGATTGCAGGATACGTTCGATCGCTGCTGCGGATTCTAAATGCTGTCCGAGTCCCGGTCCCATACCAACAGCGGAGTAACTACCTATCTCGGGAACCGTAGAGAAATAATCAGGATTTGCGTCTAGACTTAACATCGCTTCCGGGAAAGCGGTCTGGAAGATTGATTCGCCTCGGGTCGGGATATGCACGGTCAATAGTCCGGCTCCACTCCGTAAGCATGCCTTCGCGGATAATAGGGCGGCTCCCATTTTTCCTTTACTTCCGGCGATCAATAAAGCATGTCCGAACGTTCCCTTATGGGCGAAACGTTTGCGAGACTTTAACGAATAGGATATATCTTCTTCCGTAACCAATGAGTAAGGGGAAGCCGTCTCATAAATTGCGTCCGGATGGATTCCGATATCCAGTATTTTCCACTCGCCTACGTATTGCTCATTCTCCGGAAAAAGAAACGCCAGTTTCGGGAAGCCGAATGTCAAGGTTAAGCTGGCCTTGATGATCGCCTCCGAGTCATTCTTACGATTATCTTCCCCGAATAAGCCGGAAGGAATATCGATCGCTACGACTTCCGCCTCGGATTGGTTGATATAATTGACCATAGCGGCGAAACCTCCGGTGAGAGGACGGTTTAATCCCGAACCGAACAAGCCATCGATCACCACGTCTCGGTCGGTTAGCGTCGGCGGCTCAAAGTCACGGACCACTTCCGTAAATTCGATCCGTTCCATGTCGAGCAGACGCTGCTTGTTTTGCTCACACTCTACGGACAGATGCTCCGTCGGGTTGAATAAATACGTCTCTACCCGGTATGATTCCTCGTTCAAAAGGCGGGCGATGGCCAAAGCGTCGGCTCCGTTATTGCCTTGACCGGCGAAAATCACGATGCGGACCTGCTTGGAGTAGCGCCGGCAAAACTCATGGACGAACGTCGTAGCGGCACGCTCCACTAAGTCGATCGAACTAATTGGCTCGTGTTGAATCGTATATTGGTCGAGCTCCTTTACCTTGTCTGTAGCGAATATCTTAATCATAATTCTAGATGTCTGGGGTTTTATTCTGCTTACAAATGTATAACAAACTTTGGTATGTTGCTACACTTTTTTGTGCATCGCCGAAAAAGTTGTACATTTGTCCCCTCGAAAACCGAAAGATTTATGGACAGAATTCGTCTAAAAGACAAAGAATTTGAACTGTTTATTCCGGAGTCGGATATTCAGGCGGCTATCGCTAAAATGGCCGTTCAGATTAAAGCGGATGTGGAAGGGAAAAATCCTCTATTCGTGGGTGTGCTAAACGGGGCTTTTATGTTTGTCGCCGAGCTGATGCGTGAGCTGGATGTTCCGTATGAGCTGACATTCGCTCGTTATTCCTCGTATCAAGGAACTTCCAGTACGGGCATATTGAATGAGATCATGCCGGTGCAGGCTGATATTCGCGGACGTATGGTGATCTTATTGGAGGATATTATCGATACGGGCTTTACGATGAACTACGTGATGGAGAAGCTTCGGAGCGAGGGTGCCGCCGATGTAAGATTGGCAACGATGCTTTTCAAGCCGGAATCCTTGAAATGCGAGTTGACTCCGGATTATGTAGGCTTACAGATACCCGCTGATTTTATCGTGGGACATGGTTTGGATTATGATGAGTTGGGCCGCTCATATAAGGATATCTACAAGGTTGTGGAATAAAATAGTATACATTATATATAATAAAGGAACAATAGTATGTTGAACGTGGTTATTTTTGGTGCTCCCGGTTCAGGTAAGGGAACACAAAGTGAGTTGATTATTAAAGAATACGGTTTGGATCATATCTCTACTGGCGATGTATTGCGTGGCGAGATGAAGGCTGAGACTGAACTGGGCAAGATCGCTAAGGATTATATCGAGAAGGGACAATTGGTTCCGGACGAGTTGATCGTTGATATGTTGGCGAATGTATTGGATAGCAAGAAGCCGGCTAAGGGCGTAATCTTCGATGGTTTCCCTCGTACGATCCCTCAAGCGAAAGCCTTGAAGAAGATGTTGAACGAGCGTGGAACAGACGTTTCCGTTATGTTGAACCTTCAAGTAGAGGAAGAGGAGTTGATCAAGCGTTTATTGGAGCGCGGTAAAGTATCCGGACGTTCTGACGATAACTTGGAGACGATCAAATCCAGACTGGATGTTTACCATACTCAAACAGCTCCTTTGGCAGACTACTATGTAGGTGAAGGCAAGCACGTAGCCATCAAAGGGATGGGAACAATCGAGGAAATCTTCGGTCGTATCAAAGAGGCGGTTAATAACGTAAAATAATTGAAATAAACCAATATGGCTGAATCGAACTTTGTAGATTATGTCAAGATCTATTGCCGCTCAGGAAAGGGTGGAAGAGGGTCTTCTCACTTCCGTCGTGAGAAATACATTCCGAAAGGAGGTCCCGACGGGGGCGATGGAGGGAGAGGAGGTCATGTGTATCTCCGTGGTAACCGGAATTACTGGACGCTCCTTCACTTGAAATATGAGCGTCATATCATGGCCACCAATGGTGAGAGTGGTAGTGCGAAGCGTAGCTCGGGTAAAGACGGGGAGGATCGAGTAATCGAGGTTCCTTGCGGTACGGTTGTTTACGATGCTGAGACCGGAGAGTTTATTTGCGACGTTACGGAAGACGGTCAGCAAGTGATGTTGCTGAAAGGCGGTCGTGGCGGTCTGGGGAATTTTAACTTCAAGACGGCTACCAATCAAGCGCCCCGTTATTCGCAACCGGGTGAGCCGGCATTGGAACGTACGGTGATTCTTCAGTTGAAATTGCTGGCCGATGTCGGTTTGGTAGGCTTCCCGAATGCGGGTAAATCTACCTTGCTTTCTGTCGTATCCGCCGCTAAACCGAAGATCGCTAATTATCCTTTTACTACGTTGGAGCCTAATTTAGGCATCGTGAGTTATCGCGATAACCGTTCGTTCGTAATGGCCGATATACCGGGTATTATCGAAGGAGCAAGCGAGGGAAAAGGTTTGGGACTTCGTTTCTTACGTCATATCGAACGTAATTCATTGTTATTGTTCATGGTTCCCGCTGAGGCAGACGATATCAAGAAAGAATATGAGATCTTGCATAATGAGTTAGTGAAGTATAATCCGGAATTGCTGGATAAACGTCGTGTACTGGCGATCACCAAGAGCGATATGCTGGATGAGGAATTGATCGAGGCTTTGTCGCAAGACTTGCCGGAGGGAATTCCGTATGTCTTTATATCTTCTATCACGGGACTGGGTATTGTCGAGTTGAAAGACCTTTTATGGAAAGAGCTGAATAAGGAGAATTTCCATGAGGCTGAGCGAATTGTCCATAAGAATATAGATGTAAGCACGTTGGAATTTGAGGACGACAACGAATACATCTTCCCCGTGGATGAGGACGAGGATGACCCGGATGAGGTATACGAGGAATACTGGGACGATGATGAAGATGAAGATACAAGAAAATAAGCAAATAGAGGTGTCGCGGTTCTCCGGGTTAAGCGGATACCGCGACATTTCTCATTTTACGACAACACGTCATGGCGGCGTGAGTACGGGAACGTACGCTTCGATGAATCCGGGCGTTTATACCGAGGATGATCCGGGCTTCATCCGGAAGAACTTGGAACTTCTTTCGGATGCGGTCGGGATTTCCCTAGAGAATATGGTTATACCTCATCAGACCCATGAGGATCGAGTATTGGCGATCGACGCGTCTTTCCTTTCGCTGAATGATAAAGAGCGAAAGCTACGTTTGGAAGGCGTGGACGCTTTGGTGACGAATGTTCCGGATGTATGTGTAGCCGTATCTACGGCGGATTGTGTCCCTGTCTTGTTATATGCGCCGGATCGTAAAGTGGTAGCTGCCGTCCATGCGGGTTGGCGGGGTACGGTTTTACACATAGCTCGTAAGGCGGCAAGCTTGATGATCGAGGCATACGATTGCGATCCTACTCAATTGGTTGCCGGAATAGGTCCCTCTATCAGTCAAGCGGCATTTGAGGTGGGAGAGGAAGTCGTAAAAGCTTTTCAAATGGCGGGCTTCCCAATGGAGCGGATTCTTCGACGTAATGCGGAGACTCAAAAAGCGCATATCGATCTATGGGAAACCAACCGTTTACAATTGTTAGAGGCAGGATTGCTCTCCGGGCATATAGAGATCGCTGGCATCTGTACTTATATTCGGTATGAGGATTATTTCTCCGCTCGTCGCCTCAGTGTCAAAAGCGGCCGGATCCTTACCGGGATATGCTTGAAAAAATCTTAGTTATATTGGCTCAAACTTATAATAGACATGATTTCAATCACTCTTTCATCTGAGATATCGGAGGCTTGCCCCGATCTTCACGTGTTGGCTATCGCTTGCCAAGTAAAGAACACGGAGCCCGATGAACGACTTTGGGAAGAAATAACCCGTGTTGAGGAGGACATCCGTTCTACCTGTAAGATAGAGGATATTAATAAGTGGACTCCTATTTTCGCTACCCGTCAGGCTTATAAATGTCTGGGGAAAGACCCGAATCGGTATCGCCCTTCCGCCGAGGCGTTAAGACGGCGGATACTTCGCGGGCTTCCTTTATATAAGATAGATACCTTGGTGGATATCGTCAATCTGGTTTCTATCCGTAGCGGTTATTCTATCGGAGGATTTGACGCGGATAAGATTGTAGGCGGATTGGAACTAGGTGTCGGAAAAGAGGGGGAAATTTATCACGGTATCGGACGTGGTGAATTGAATATCGCCGGTCTTCCAGTCTACAGGGATGGAGTAGCGGGTGTCGGAACGCCTACCAGCGATGAGGAACGTACCAAGATTGAAATGTCGACCACTTCATTGTTAATGATTCTGAATGGTTATTCCGGTAAGGAGGGCTTATTGGAAGCGGGTGGTTACTCGGTTGACTTATTAAAAAGATATGTCTCAGCGGTAAACGTGGAAGCGGAACTGATATGCCGAGAAAACAGAGGAAAAATAACGTTATAACCGTGTTAATATTGTTTACAAAGCGAAAAATGTCCATCTTTTATGCTAAAAAACATCTATAATCTTTTGTTTTAATCATTTAATCTATAAATTTGTCCCCAGTAATCAAATGTTATCATAAAATGATTGAATTAATTGGTACAAACGCCGGCCTTGTATGGAACGTTTTAAATGAAGGCGGTAAAATGAGTTTTAAGGCAGTGAAGAAAGCCACGAAGATTAAAGCGGAAAAAGATATGTACGCCGCTTTTGGTTGGTTGGCGAAAGAAGGTAAATTAGCTTTCGAGGAGATTGAAGGTGAAATGTATGTTTCTTTAGTGTAAACAAGAGGAACGTTTACAAGAATTAGGGAGGGCTGTTCGATTTTTTTGGACGGCCTTTTTATTTGTCCATACGTTTTCTGTCAAAATAATTAAGTCTACAGTTGGTTAATTCAATTCAAAAACTTACTTTTGTGTAGAATTTGGTGTGAAATGACCGAAGATCATAAGAGATTGTTAGCTGTATTTGAGGTTAGAGTTCGTGATTTGATGGCGTTATGCGATCAGCAGAAACGTAGAATTGACGAACTTACAGCTGCTTTGAGCCTTAAAGACGAGGAGTTGCGGCAGGCGAAGGATATGATTGAAGGATTGAATGCCAAATGTGATAACATGCTGACGGCGCGAATTGTTTCTACGAATGAGGAAGAGATGAAGAACGCCCGGATGCGGTTATCAAAATTAGTGCGGGAAGTAGACAAGTGCATCGCACTTTTAAATGAATAGAAGCGATGGACGAAGAATTTCTTATAAATATAGTGATAGCCGGAAAGAAATATCCGCTTACGATCAAACGTCATGAGGAAGAGTTGGCGCGTGCCGCCGCTGATCAGATCAACAGCAAGATTCTTCAATACAGGCAGCATTTTGCGGTCGAGGTGGATACGAAAGATTTGTTAGCCATGGTGGCTTTTCAACTCTCGATGCATAATCTGGAGTTGGAAAAACGGAATGATACAAATCCTTTTACGGATAAGATACAGGAGCTTACAACCGAGTTGGAAGGATATCTGAAGAAATAACATACATATTGTAAGAAGAGAGTTTCCGCACTGCTTTGCACGGTAAGACCGTGTGATGGTAGTGCTTTTTTTGTATATAAATAAATGAATCTTAAATTATTAGTTAAATGGTTGGAATGTATATAATCATACCGATAGTAACCTTCATCATTGGTGGGTTGCTTGCGTGGCTGGGCATGCGTTTCCTTCTGAAGTCGAAGTACGACTCCGTGCTTCAAGAGGCGGAGAAGGAGGCCGAGGTGATAAAGAAGAACAAGATGCTGGAAGTAAAGGAGAAGTTTCTTCATTTGAAAGCGGACTTGGAAAAACAGGTATCACAGCGTAACGCTAAGATCCAGTCTGTCGAGACTAAATTGAAACAAAGAGAACTGACGATGAATCAACGTCAGGAAGAGTTACAGCGTAGGAATAACGAGGTAGAGGCTGTAAAGGAGAATTTATCTTCTCAGTTGGAGTTGGTGGAGAAGAAGAAGCAAGATTTGGATAAACTTCATCAGAAGGAAGTGGAGCATTTGGAGGCTATCTCCGGGTTGTCCGCCGAGGAAGCCAAAGAGCGTTTGATCGAGTCCTTAAAGGATGAGGCAAAGACGCAAGCCGCTTCTTACATCAACGAGATCGTCGAGGAGGCGAAGATGACCGCTAATAAGGAGGCGAAGAAGATCGTGATCCAGTCTATCCAACGGGTAGCGACGGAGACGGCTATCGAGAACTCTATTACCGTGTTCCATATTGAATCGGACGAGATCAAAGGACGTATCATTGGTCGTGAGGGACGTAATATCCGTGCTTTGGAGGCCGCTACCGGTATTGAGATCGTGGTGGATGATACGCCTGAGGCTATCGTTCTTTCCGGATTCGATCCGGTTCGCCGTGAGATCGCTCGTTTGGCCTTGCATCAATTGGTACAGGACGGACGTATCCATCCGGCTCGTATCGAGGAGGTGGTAACGAAGGTGAAGAAGCAAGTGGAAGACGAGGTCGTAGAGACTGGTAAGCGTACCGTGATCGATTTGGGTGTGCACGGTTTGCATCCGGAATTGATCCGTATGATCGGTAAGATGAAGTATCGTTCTTCTTATGGACAAAACTTGTTGCAACATGCTCGTGAGACGGCCAACCTTTGTGCCGTGATGGCTTCTGAATTGGGCTTGAACCCGAAGAAAGCGAAACGTGCCGGATTGTTACATGATATTGGTAAAGTGCCCGATGATGAGCCGGAATTGCCGCACGCTATCTTGGGTATGAAGCTTTGCGAGAAATATAAGGAGAAACCGGATATTTGCAACGCCGTAGGCGCTCACCACGATGAGGTGGAGATGCAGACGCTGTTGGCTCCGATCGTACAGGTTTGCGACGCTATTTCAGGTGCTCGTCCGGGTGCACGTCGTGAGATCGTAGAGGCTTATATCAAGCGTTTGAATGATTTGGAACAATTGGCTTTATCGTATCCGGGTGTTGTCAAGACTTACGCTATCCAAGCGGGTAGAGAGTTGCGCGTAATCGTTGGCGCTGATAAGATTGACGATAAGGACACCGAGAACTTGTCCGCTGAGATCGCTAAGAAGATTCAGGATGAGATGACTTATCCGGGACAGGTTAAGATCACGGTGATCCGTGAGACTCGTGCGGTAAGCTACGCTAAGTAAGAATATATTTAATATAAATAAAAAAGGCCGGTTTGTGTAAGTCGGCCTTTTTTATATCTGTCGTTATCGATTTCCCAGATCGTCGTATAAAGTTTGTAATAGGACTTTTCCTTTCTCCAAGCGGGTCTCGTTTCCGCTTTCAGGTTCTTCTACTAAAATCTTGTTCCCTTCATTGTCGTATACGGAAACACCGGATTCGTCTATAAAGCCAAATCCATTATTGAATGTATAAAAGGCGTAATGCGGGACGCAAGGATTCAATATATCTTTGCTGAATGAGAACTCATCCGTGGGGAGACCCATCTGATTTAATAAGGTGGCTGCCAAATCGGTTTGGTTCGCATACGTATCGATCACTTTAGGTTCGGCGATCGCTCCGCCTAGCCATAGCATAGGTATGTGGAAACGTAAAGGTCCGTACTCCTGCATGTTTTCAGGGTAACGGTATCCGTGGTCGGAGACAAAGATGACTACCGTATTTTTCCATGCCGGCAGTTCCTTGAACGTATCAATGAAATTACCGATACAGCTATCCGTAAACGCGACGGAGTTTAGATAAGGATGCTCCAAATGGTGAAACGGGACCTCGAATGGCTCATGGCTACTTAATGTCAGGAATGTACTTAACCAAGGTTTGCCGTCGACTGGTCTTTGCTTGATATCCTCGTAAAGATGCGAGAACGTGATATCGTCGTTTGCTCCCCATTTACTCAGACGGCTGCTCAAGGGAAAATCACGGTCTGCCGTTATCTTGCTGTAGCCGGAACTATAGAAATAACTTTGCATATTCGTGAAATTGATATCACCTCCATAGAGCATATCCGCCGTATATCCTTCTTTGTTAAGACTCTTTGCGATAGATGGAAGGGTCTGGCTTTTCACCGGATACTTCATGATGGAGGTGGTGGGTTGGGCTAAATAGCCGTTCAATACGGAGACTAAGCCTCGGTCGGTACGGAACGAGTTGGCATATAGGTTCGTGAATAATACACCTTCTTTGCTCAGCCGATTCAAGTTCGGCGTAATTCCCGGCTCACCACCAACAGCCTCGATAGCATTTGCCGTGAAACTCTCCATGATGATAATGAGAATATTGGGACGAGTCGTTGTCAATAGCTTGACAGGCTCTGTAGGTATGGAATCTCCCGGGCATAAGGAGTCTTGGGCTTGAATGAGCGTATCGAATAAGGCTTTCCGCTTTTCCTCCGGATAGAAATCGAATTGCGAGGCAAAATCCTGTTGCTTACTCAATGAGGCTATCAGACTGAAACACGGGTTGATCGCCGAATGATTCAAGAACTGGTTCTGGCTGAAATAAACCATGCCGACATTTGCCGTAGACGTAGTTACGCCTCCCCGGATCGGAATAAACAATATTCCCCCTGCTAAGAGGATGGCGAAAGTACTTCCCAATTGTTCCAATCCCGTAGGTGGAAAGCTAGGCTTTACTGGCGCGAACCGGAGGATGAAGGTGAACCAAGCATAGATACCTAGCGCATATGCCACGAATACCAATAATTGGATAAAGAACATTCCCAGCGGAACGCTCGCCATCGCATCGGCGGGCGATTGTAGGTAGAAGAATAAGGTAGCGTCCAACCTGAATCCCCAAAAGCTATATAAAGCCACATCTACGGAAAAGATCGCGGATACCAGAATTCCCATGATCAAGAAGTTCCCTTTCAATACCTTCTTTAGCCAAACGCCCGGAATCCAAACTGATACTAAAGTCAATAGGAGAGGGATGGCCGTAAGGTATCCCGCTATCGTACAATCCAGCTTCAGCCCATGAAGCATAACCTGTAGGAAGTCCGTGAAGGTACAAGCCTCGGACAACGCATGCTGATAAAACATAAATACCGGTTTTTGAATAACAAAAACCGGTAGCCATGCGATAAAAACGATTAGTATGAATAATAATCTTTTTTTCATTTCGAATATAGCTTTTCCCGTAACTCAGCGATAGCCGGATCTGTGATGTAATCATCGTAATCCATCATCTTATCGATGATACCGTTAGGAGTCAGCTCGATGATACGGTTCGCCACGGTTTGTATGAACTCGTGGTCATGGCTGGAGAACAGGATATTTCCCTTGAATGTCTTCAATGTATTATTGAAGGCTTGGATGGATTCCAAGTCCAAGTGGTTGGTCGGAGTATCCAAGATCAAGCAGTTGGCGTCGGTGAGCATCATACGTGAGATCATACAACGCATCTTCTCACCTCCGGAAAGTACGCTTACCTTTTTCATGAGCTCCTCGCCCGAGAACAACATACGTCCGAGGAAGCCTTTCAAGAATACCTCGTTAGTATCCGGCGAGAACTGGCATAACCAATCGAGCAGGTTGATATCTGTATTGAAATATTTGGAGTTATCGAGAGGAAGATAAGAGGTCGTGATCGTCTGTCCCCACTGATACGTACCGGCATCCGCTTTCTCCTCACCGTTGATGATCTGGAACAAGGCGGTCATGGCACGAGGGTCGTGACTGATAAATACGATCTTGTCATCCTTCTCCACGAAGAAGTTCAAGTCCTTGAACAATACCTGTCCGTCGATACTCTTCGACAATCCTTTCACCTCAAGGATCTGGTTGCCCGGTTCGCGGTTAGGCGTGAACAAGATTCCCGGATAGCGGCGTGAGGACGGTTTGATCTCCTCGATATTCAGCTTCTCCAACATCTTTTTGCGACTGGTGGTCTGCTTGGACTTCGCTACGTTGGCACTGAAACGGCGGATAAATTCTTCCAACTCTTTCTTCTTCTCCTCGGCTTTCTTATTCTGGTTCTGCTGTTGACGAAGGGCTAACTGGCTAGACTCGTACCAGAAGCTATAGTTTCCGGCGAATAATTGTAATTTACCAAAGTCGATATCCACGGTATGCGTACAAACGGAGTCGAGGAAGTGACGGTCGTGGCTAACAACCAATACGGTATGCTCGAAATTAGAGAGATAATTCTCCAACCAAGAAACCGTCTCAAGGTCCAAGTCGTTCGTCGGCTCATCCAATAATAGGTTATCGGGCTGTCCGAACAAGGCACGGGCCAATAAGACACGTACTTTCTGCTTACCGCTCAAGTCCTTCATATACATATAATGCAAATCCTCCTTGATGCCTAGTCCGCTCAATAGGTTGGCGGCGTCGCTCTCTGCGTTCCAGCCTTCCATCTCGGCGAATTTCTCTTCCAGTTCCGATACGCGGATACCGTCGGCGTCACTGAAATCAGGTTTCTCGTAAAGGGCGTTTTTCTCGCTCATCACCTCCCATAAGGTCGTATGTCCCATCAATACGGTATCCATAACCGTATATTCATCGAACGCGAAGTGATCTTGGCTCAATACGGAAAGACGTTCGCCCGGTCCTAGGTTAACGCTACCTCTGGTAGGGTCTAATTGCTTGCTGATTACACGGAGAAACGTAGATTTTCCGGCCCCGTTAGCACCGATAATACCGTAGCAATTGCCCGGTGTAAACTTCATGTTCACATCCTGAAAAAGGATGCGTTTTCCAAACTGTACGTCCAGATTGTTAACTGTTATCATATTTCGTATACCTATTAAATTGCGATTGAGGATGCAAAGGTACGAAAAATATTGTTTATCTTATCATTGGATGTCATACATCCCGCTCGTTCTCTCCCTTTTTTAGGCTAATTATCTTTTGGGCGTTGAGCGGTGAGATAACGCTTTTCCCGGTTTTGGCTTCCAGTCCTCTTTTCTTCCATTCATCTGTTAGATCTTTCCGTATCTCTATGGATTTCAATCGTTGGTTGATCCAATTATCCGAATAGCCCAATCGTTTATAATCGACCATGGCTTGCTCGATAGACAACTCCGGATCTTGCATTTGATCCAAACGTTCCTTCGCTACTTGGGCGATCCATAACTTAAAAGGTTCTGCTTTTGGAGATGGTACTGATTGGATAAGGCGGAAGAGTTGCTCGGTATTGGCTACGTCGGTTAAATATTTCTTGTCATCAGCGGCCTGCATTTTCAGTTGACTACAATTTGTAGTCAACTCGCTACCTTCTCTTTTCAATCTGGTTTTTAATACACTCCAGTATTTTCGAGGGTTGGGGCTATCTGTTAAAATAGATATAACATCAACGATCGAGAAATACCATTCCTCTTGTTCGTCATCCCATATGGCGCGAACTTTTCTTTCTTCGAATAAGCGGATAGATTCTTTTTGTGTCATTTGTAGTTGCTTTGAGTAGTTATAGACAAAGGTAAATGAGAATTTAGTATATCCATAGTTTAATAGTTTGATTAAAAGTTTATTTATCGCAAAGTAAGTATATTAATCTCATTTAAGCAAACGATACGCGGTTTAAATGAGAAGGTACGAAAAATATTGCTTATCTTTGCATTATACATTAATATCCAATTGTGTAATGAATAAACAATCTGTCATATCTCTTCTTCGGAAAGCAAAGCAGCCTTTGTCGCAGAGTTGCGGTGTAAAGCAGTTGGGGCTTTTTGGCTCTACTGTTCGTGAGAGCAATACGGAAAGTAGTGATGTGGATATATTGATCGACTTTGAGGATGATAAAGAGACTTATTCCAATTTCCTTTTGGCTTGTGAGATATTAGAGAAGCTTTTTGACAGATTGAAAGTGGACATAGTCACCCTTAAAGGGTTAAGCCCTTTTATTGGCCAGCAGATATTAAAGGAGGTAGAATATGTGTAAGACCCCTATCGCTTATTTGCTGCATATATTGGAGGAATGTAACTACATCCTTTCTGTAGTTACGGATGATCTGCCTATGTATCAATTTCTTTCGGATGAAACGTTAAAGAGGGCGGTTTGCCGTAGTTTGGAGATTGTCGGTGAAGTGACTAAGAAAATTCCCGCAGATGTTAAATATCAATGGAGTGACATTCAATGGAAACATATGGCTGGAATGAGAGATCGGTTGATTCATGACTATATGGGTGTTAATTATCTGATTGTTTGGGATGTGGCAAAGAATATTATTCCAAAATTGCAACCTCAAATAGAAGCGGTGATAGAGAAAGAACAGAGTCGTTGAGAGAGTTGTTGTGTTAGATATGTTTAGAAACCCTGCTATTTCGTAGGTGCTTATCTAGCATGGAACAGTTTTATGTCGTATATTTGCGGCGAATATAAAAACGAAATAATAAGAAACAGAGAGTAAACGATAGAGATATAAGAGATTGACATATTAGTATTTGCTATTTATTTCTTAATGTAGTAAAACGACCAAATAATAAAGCTCAAGAAGAAATAAGTTCGATAGTGAGTACACCCAAACGGGGTGTGTTCCTAGTGCTTATTTGGTTTGGGCTTGGGTGCTTGGTCGTACCTTCTACGTTCTGAATAAGTAGGGTTCACACCTTTTTTTGTGTCCTTATGCCTCTTATTTATTAACCCCATAATAGTATAGCCTATGATTTAAACCCATTCTTTCCTTATTTCCTTAATTTATGCTTCGCCGCATTTCTCCGGAAGAAAAACGACCAATTTTATTCTTAAAGCCCAGAGAAAGGTAAAGGTGGATGCGCCCCCGTTTTATTTTGTTTCGAAATGGGTGCGACACGCTTTTGCATTCTTTTCCCTGTTGGATGGAGATGCAGAGCGTGGCGCACTTTTAGTTTCAAACAATTTAAAAACGAATCTTTTTACGATGACAAATGATGAGTTGCAATCGAAGACGATTGCCTTTTTGCGCTTTCCCTTGATCGTGGGGGTGGTATTGATACATTGCTATTATAAAGAATTGCCGATAGGTGGTGTTAAGGTTCCCGTAATGGATGAATATCCCATTTATAAATTAATAGCGGACCTGTTTTCTCAAGTGCTGGCACGTACTGCCGTACCCCTTTTTTTCTTGATATCCGGTTATCTGTTCTTTTATAAGAGTTCCTTTAGTTGGCCTATGTATGGCTCTAAATTGCGAAAGCGGGCACAAACCTTGCTGTTGCCTTATCTATTTTGGAATGGAGCATTGGTGGGTTTGCACCTCTTGATAGAACTTTTGTTTCCATCTGTGCTTTCCGGTGAGGCTAAACCTGTGCTGGATAACGGATGGTGTGATTGGTGGGATATCTTTTGGGCGAGAGAACCTAGTGAGCCGGGAGGAATGCCGATGCCGATCAACTATCCGTTGTGGTTTATCCGTGATTTGATGGTATTGGTGGTATTCTCGCCATTGGTGTATGCTATGGTACGCTATTTACGGCAATATGCGTTAGCGCTACTTGGCTTTCTTTGGCTCATTTACGATGGGGTCAGTTCGCCGGGTTTAAGTCCGACCGCTTGGTTCTTTTTCTCGCTTGGTGCTTTCTATAGCGTGCATCGGCGGAATTTTGTAGTGGAGACGCGTCCTTTATTACGGGGGCGGCATTGCTTTATGTGGTTTTGGCTTTAGCGGATCTTCTTTCAAAGGAATTAGGATGGAATGTTTATGTGCATAATGTAGGCATTCTTGTGGGCTGTGTCTTTGCGATCTCTCTTTCGGCGTATGGATTGGAAAAGGCTCTTTGGCGGACTAACTCCTTCTTGGAGGGGGCTAGTTTCTTTGTCTTTGCCTCTCATGTTATCGTGCAGATCTTTATATATCGATTGATATTATGGTTCTTCCGGTCTTCTGCAGAATGGGCGATTATTGGGATTTACTTCGGGGTTGCTTTGGGAGCTATTTTGATCTGCTTGGCTTTCTATGCCATGCTTCGGCGCTTCCTACCTAGGCTTCTCTCTGCAATCACGGGAGGCCGATAGCTTTCTGTGGGGTGATGACTTGTCAGTGGGAGGCGCTTTGTTATGACTATTTGGTCAGGATTGGCGTTTTACGCTGACAATGCCTTTTTATAGGCAGGGTGAACTGGAGGGAAAGGAGAGCGAAAAAGGTCGGTTTTTGCCGGTTTTCGGGTCTGCGGATAGGCATTGTAAGGTTGTTACGATCCAGTTGTAGGGTGTTTACGGCGGCGTTGTTAGTTGCTTTCGACTGCGAATGCTATTGTTTTCGGAGCGAAACACTATTGTTTTCGAGTGAAAAGTCTATTGTTTTCGAATAAGAAGTCTATTGTTTGTATGTTTGAGGGTGATAAGAGACGGGAATCCTCGCTAGAATAAAAGCTCCAAAAATGATATGTCCTTGAAAGATAACTAATTGCTGATTTTTATTCTCAAATATGGAAACCGACTGTACTCTGGGGCGAAATATTCGATTCTCTGGAGCTTTAGAATACAAAATGTCAGAATGTCAAATTGGGCGATCTTCTATTATTAACAAAGGAAATCTCATTATCTTAGGGCAATGTCATAGGTTGTAGAGATGGGGCGTGCCCCGTCTCCCGTATCATGTGCGATGGATTCATGTTTCTTTGGCTATGGATGAAATTTGGTATGGTTGCCTTGTTTTTATCTGAATAATAAGGCTGGATTGGAAATAAATATCTACTTTTGTGCTCTAAAACATTAAAGTAAACGAAAATAGAAAGATGGCTGCAACGAAACGAATGAAACGTGCCTTGGTCTCTGTGTTTCACAAAGACGGGCTGGACGAAATCCTAAAGAAATTGCATAGCGAGGGTGTGAGCTTTGTATCAACAGGTGGTACTCAATCATTTATCGAGTCATTGGGTTTGCCTTGTGATGCGGTAGAGGACTTGACTTCTTATCCGTCTATTTTGGGCGGTCGTGTGAAGACGCTTCATCCGAAGGTATTCGGTGGTATCTTGGCTCGCCGTGAGAACGAGAATGACCAGAAACAATTAGCTGAATATGAGATCCCGGAGATTGACTTGGTTATCGTTGACCTATATCCTTTCGAGGAGACTGTCGCTTCCGGCGCTGAGGAACAAGCAATTATTGAGAAAATAGATATAGGCGGTATCTCTTTGATACGTGCCGCCGCAAAGAACTTCAAGGATGTGGTAATCGTAGCTTCCAAGGCTCAATACCAGCCGTTGATGGATCTTTTGAACGAGAAGGGCGCTGAGACAAGCATCGAGGATCGTAGATGGTTCGCCAAAGAGGCGTTCGCCGTTTCCTCGGGTTACGACTCCGCTATCTTCAATTATTTTGATGGCCGCAAAGGTTCCCATTTCCGTGCAACGGTAGATAGTCCGATGCATTTGCGTTATGGCGAGAATCCTCATCAAGCCGCTAAGTTCTATGGTAAGTTTAACGATATGTTCGATCAAATCCATGGAAAAGAGATTTCTTACAACAACTTATTAGATATCGACGCTGCCGTGAACTTGATCGATGAGTTCGACGAGCTGACGTTCGCTATCTTAAAACATAATAATGCTTGCGGTATCGCTTCCCGCGGTAATGTGGTTGAGGCTTGGAAAGAGGCTTTGGCTGGTGACCCGGTTTCCGCTTTCGGTGGCATCTTGATCACGAATACTACGATTAACAAGGAAGTGGCCGAGGAAATCAACAAGATTTTCTTCGAGGTGATTATCGCCCCGGCTTACGACGCTGACGCATTGGAGGTACTTCAACAGAAGAAGAACCGTATCATCTTGATCCGTAAGGATTGCAAGACTTGCCCGATGCAGTTCCGTTCTTTATTGAATGGTGTCTTGATGCAGGAGAAGGACTTGAGCATCCAAGGTAAGGCGGATTTGGAGCCTATGACGGATAAGCAGCCGACAGCCTCGGAGGTTGAGGACCTGTTGTTCGCCAACAAAATCGTGAAGAACAGCAAGTCCAACGCGATCACCTTGGTGAAGAACAAGCAGCTTTGCGCCAGCGGTATCGGGCAGACCTCTCGTGTGGACTCTTTGAGACAAGCCATAGAGAAGGCTAAATCATTCGGCTTCGACTTGAATGGCGCCGTGATGGCTTCCGACGCTTTCTTCCCGTTCCCCGATTGCGTTGAGATCGCAGACCAAGCAGGTATCACGGCCGTAATCCAGCCGGGAGGCTCTATCAATGATAAGTTGTCTGTCGAGTACTGTAACCAACATGGTTTGGCTATGGTGAAGACAGGTGTTCGTCATTTTAAACATTAATAATAAGACTAATGGGATTGTTTTCTTTCACACAAGAAGTTGCCATAGATTTGGGTACCGCTAATACCATTATCACGTGTAATGATAAGATGGTGGTAGACGAACCTTCGGTGATTGCTTTGGATGCTCGCTCGGACAAGGTGCTGGCTGTCGGTAAGGTGGCCCGTGAGATGTACGAGAAGACGCACCCGAATATTCGTACCGTACGACCGCTTCGTGAGGGAGTTATCGCGGATTTCTACGCTGCCGAGCAAATGATTCGCGGCTTTATCAAGATGGCGAGCGGAAGGAAGCGCTGGTTCGCTCCGTCCTTACGTATGGTGATCGGTATCCCTTCAGGTAGTACGGAGGTAGAGATACGTGCCGTGCGAGACTCTGCCGAGCATGCCGGTGGACGTGATGTGTACATGGTTTTTGAGCCGATGGCTGCCGCTATCGGTGTCGGTATAGATGTCTTGGCCCCCGAGGGTAATATGATCGTGGATATAGGAGGTGGTACTACCGAGATCGCTGTCATATCCTTAGGTGGTATCGTGTCGAATAAATCAATCCGTATGGCGGGTGACGATTTAACGGCTGATATCGTGGAGTATATGCGTCGCCAACACAACGTGAAGGTGAGTGAGCGTATGGCCGAGCGTATCAAGATCAACGTGGGTTCCGCGCTTACTGTATTGGAGGACGCTCCGGAGGATTATGTGGTTCACGGCCCGAATCAGATGACTGCCTTACCGATGGAGGTACCCGTCTCTTATCAGGAGATCGCCCACTGTTTGGATAAGTCTATCTCGAAGATCGAGGCGGCTATCTTGAGTGCCTTGGAGCAAACCCCTCCCGAGTTATATGCCGATATCGTGAAAAACGGTATCTATTTGGCTGGCGGTGGCGCTATGCTTCGCGGTTTGGATAAGCGCTTGCGGGATAAGATGAATATCCAGTTCCATATCGCCGAGGATCCGTTGCATGCCGTGGCGAAAGGTACGGGAGTCGCTTTGAAGAATATTGAGAAGTTTAATTTCTTAATCCGATAAGAGTAAATAATTGGGAATTGAGAATTGAAAGTTGAAAATTAGCGAGCCGATAGGTCTAGTTCTTTTCAATTTTCAATTCTCAACTTTCAGTTTTCAATTCCTATGCGTAAGTTACTAGAGTTCCTGATCGGGAAGAGGCATTGGTTTTTGTTCATTCTGCTTGAGGCTGTTTCGTTGATGTTGGTCTATCGTAATAACGCGTACCAACGGAATATTATATTCAGTTCAGCGAATGTCGTGACAGGATATATCGCCTCGATATCCGGATCTGTTACTTCTTATTTGAATCTTCGGGATATCAATAAGGAGTTATTGGAGCGTAACGGACAGTTGGAATTGCAAATGCTGGATCTGCAAGATCAGTTAGATGCGCTGATTGCGGATACGGTTAGTTTTAAGGGATTCGCGCCGGATTCGACGGAGCAATTTCCTTATTCGTTTGTCGTGGCGGATGTAGTGAACAACAGTGTCACGCATTTGTCTAATTATATTACCGTGGATAAAGGGAAGCTGGACGGGATCATGCCCGATATGGGAGTTGTCTCGGAACGAGGTGTGGTGGGTATCGTATCGACGGTTTCCGATCATTTCTCCGTGATCATTCCGTTGCTGAATCCTAAGTTCCGGTTGAGTTGTAAGGTATTAGGTAGTAGTTATTTCGGGTCATTAAGCTGGAATGGACGCAATACGCTGTACGCCAACCTCGATGAGTTGCCGCGCCATGTGGAGTTCCAGAAAGGCGATACGATCGTGACGAGCGGTTACTCCGCCGTATTCCCCTCGGGTATTATCGTAGGTACGGTCGCTGATTTCGAGAAACAACACGATGATAATTTCTATTCATTACAGGTAGAGTTGGCTACGGATTTTCAAGCGTTGAACAACGTGCGTATTATCAAGAATTTCCGTCAGACGGAGCAAATTGGTGTAGAACAAGAGGCGAAAAGAAATGATTAATAATTTACTGCGTGGTTTCATATATTTCGTGGTGTTTGTGTTGATTCAGGTCTTGATCTTGAACAACATTCATTTCTTGCGGATCGCTACCCCGTTTCTGTATCTCTATTTCATTATTAAGATGCCGGTCGGTAGCTCACGGACGCAAGTCGTTTTCTTCTCTTTCATAGCCGGGGTGGTTATCGATACGTTCAGCAACACACCGGGTATGCATGCGGCCGCCTGTACATTGGCGGGATTTTGCAGGGAGCCCTTAATCCGTGTATTCATGGGGAAAGATTTGCCGGAAGGTATTTACCCGTCTTATAAGACCTTTGGTTTCGGAGGCTTTTTCCGATATGTGTTATCGTTTGTGTTGATACAACATACGACTCTTTTTGTGATTGAGTCGTTGACTTTATTTGACCCGTTGTTTCTGGTTGTCCGTATCCTCTCGAGCGTGGTGATGACAACCTTATTGATTTGTACGGTAGAAGCATTCAATATAGAGTCTCAGAAAAGTGGAGAATAATACCAAGTATGAGTTTGAGAACAGGCGCTATGTCTTAGGTGGGGCGGTGATCCTGTTGGTTATCATCTTTATTATCCGTTTGTTCATCCTTCAGGTGGTCGACAACGATTATAAAGCTTGGGCGGATAGTAACGCTTTCTTGAAAAAAACCTTATATCCTTCCCGGGGTATGATGTACGATCGTAATGGTAAATTATTGGTCTATAACCAGCCCGCTTACGACGTGATGCTTATCATGCGTGAGATACAGCCTTTCGATACCCTCGATTTCTGTGATGTGCTGGGCATCACGAAAGAGCAATTCCTCAAACGTATAGCGGATATTAAGAACCGGCGGTTAAATCCCGGTTATTCTTCCTATGTCCCTCAAGTATTTATGAACCAGCTTTCCGCACAAGAATATGGCGTGTTGCAGGAGAAGTTATACAAATTTCCCGGCTTCTATATCCAGAATCGCACGATCCGCCAATACGAGTATCCCAATGCCGCTCTTGTGCTGGGAAATATCGGCGAGGTAAACCGGAAAGATATAGAGAATGACGCTTATTATACACAAGGCGATTACTCCGGCAGGACCGGGATCGAGCAATCGTACGAGGAATATTTGCGGGGCGTGAAAGGAGTCGAGATCCTGTTGCGTGACGCTCACGGACGTATCAAGGGGCGATACGAGGAAGGCATGCACGATATCCAGCCTGAATCCGGCAAGAACTTGAAATTATCCTTGGATATGGACTTGCAGGCTTATGGGGAGAAGTTAATGCAGAATAAATTAGGGGGTATCGTGATGATAGAGCCGGAGACAGGGGAGGTACTTTGTATGGTTTCCGCTCCTACATATGATCCGAGTATCTTGATCGGGCGCCAGCGGGGAAAGAACTACGTGGCTTTGCAGAAGGACCCGTTGAAACCTTTATTCAACCGCCCGCTCATGGCGCAATATCCTCCCGGATCTACATTTAAACCGACTCAAGGTTTGATCTTCTTGCAAGAAGGGGTGATTACTCCGGAAACTCAATATACCTGTGCGCATGGATATACCTTCCGGGGAGGTAAGCCGGCTTGTCACGGGCATCCGTCTCCTCTGAATCTGGTCGGGGCGTTGGCGACCTCTTGTAACTCTTTTTTCCCTTGGGGACTGCATGATATGATCGACAGCCGGAAGCGATATCCGTCGGTACAGGAGGCTTTTGAGGTTTGGAAGAATTATATGGTTTCTATGGGGTATGGCTATAAGCTGGGAATCGATCTTCCGGGGGAGAAGCGAGGGTTCATTCCGAATAGTAAGTTCTACGATAAGGTGTACCGGGGACGTTGGAATTCCAGTACGGTTATCTCGATCGCTATCGGTCAGGGTGAGATATTGGCTACGCCTTTGCAAATCTGTAATTTGGCGGCTACTGTCGCTAATCGGGGATATTATATTACTCCGCATGTCGTGAAAGAGATTCAAGACACTCCGCTGGATACATTATATAGTAAGAGGCATTATACATCGGTGGATACGCATTATTATAGTTATATTGCCGAGGGTATGCGAGGGGCTGTTACGGGAACCGCTTATGGTGGAACCTGTCGTGGGGCGGCTTTACCGGATATCGAGGTTTGTGGAAAGACGGGAACGTCGGAGAACCCGCATGGTAAGGACCATTCTATTTTTATGGGATTCGCTCCTTATCAAAAGCCGAAGGTCGCCATTGCCGTGTTTGTGGAAAACGCCGGATTCGGTGCTACCTATGCGGTGCCTATCGGTAAATTGATGTTGGAGAAATATTTGAAAGGAGAAATATCCGAGGCTAACAAGGCGACGGAGGAATATATTATGAATGCCGTAATACTACCGAACAATGCGCTATAGGAAAACGGAAATATGGAAGTCGGTAGACTGGATTACCATTTTGTTGTATTTGATTATGGTAATCGCCGGTTGGTTTAGTATTTGTGGGGCGAGCTACGAGTTTGATAACGTTGGCTTGTTCGATCCGTCGGGTCGTCCGGGGATGCAGATGATTTGGATCGGTACCTCACTCGCCCTTATTTTCGTCATATTGATGCTGGAAAGTGACTTCTTCGATATATTCGCCTATCTGATCTATGCGTGCGTGATCGTATTGTTGATCGCCACTATATTTTTAGCACCTAATATCAAGGGATCGCATTCTTGGCTCGTATTGGGACCTATCCGTTTGCAACCAGCGGAGTTGGCTAAGTTCGCTACCGCTTTGGCCGTGGCGAAGTTTATGAATGGCTATGGCTTTAAGCTAACGACGGTCAAGAATTTCTCAATCACTTTGTTCTTGATCTTCTTGCCGATGGTTTGTATTCTTTTACAGAAAGAGACGGGGTCGGCATTGGTTTACTTGGCATTCTTCCTGATGTTATACCGGGAAGGAATGACTGGATATATTTTGTTGATAGGAGTTTGTGCGGTCGTCTTTTTCGTTACGGGAATGAAATATTCAGAGGTGATGGTGGGTATTACCCCATTGGGTGAATTAATCGTCTCTTGCCTTGTCTTATTAATAACCATGGGATTAGTTGGGAGTGTCCGTAAGGATTATATAAGCGTTAAGATCATGCTTGGGGGAATTGCTTCGACATTCTTGATCGGGTATGTCGTTTCTTTGTTTGTCCCGGTAAACTTCACTTGGATATCGATAGGCTTGGTAGGAGCTGCGTCAATCTATTTATTCTATTTATCCATTCGAAACTGGGTATGGCATTATGCGTTAATCGCTCTGTTCGCTTTAGGTTCTATCGGTTTCCTATTTTCTGTGGATTATGTGTTTAATGACATATTGGAACCTCACCAACAAATTCGTATTAAAGTCTCTTTAGGCTTGGAGGATGATCCTAGCGGGGCGGGGTATAATGTGAATCAATCCAAGATCGCTATCGGTTCCGGAGGATTATCCGGAAAAGGATTCTTGAATGGGACGCAGACCAAATTGAAGTATGTGCCGGAACAGGATACGGATTTTATCTTTTGTACGGTAGGCGAGGAGCAAGGCTTTTTGGGAGCCTCTGCCGTATTGATCGTATTCGGACTTTTTATTCTTCGTCTGATTGTATTGGCGGAGCGGCAAGATAATGCTTTCGGGCGAGTCTATGGCTATAGCGTAGCCTCCATATTCTTTTTCCATCTGGCGATTAATGTCGGCATGGTGACGGGATTGACTCCGGTTATCGGCATTCCCTTGCCTTTCTTTAGCTATGGAGGTTCCTCGCTTTGGGGATTTACGATCTTATTGTTTATTTTTCTTCGTTTGGACGCTTCTCGGAAGGAGCGTTAGTGGAAGAAGGTAAGACCCGTAAGCCGATTTCCTGAATGCCCGGAAGTTGGTCGTTACGCATCCCCTGCCGGAAGCTAAAGGTATATTGCCCTTTAACGGGGAAATAGTAAGCAGACCGTATCGGGAAACTGGATTGAAACAGGGAGATCCCGTCCCCATACCATTTCCCAAACTCATCAGCTAACATACATTCAATCGTATCCCTTTTTAAAGGACCTATCGGAAGTTCCTCGCTGCAAAATACCCATAGGTTCTGATACGGATACATATTATTGTTCCGTACTTCCAAGGTTAGGTCGTACGGAACCGATATATCCTCAATCAAGAAAGTGAAATAGTACTCCTTATTCTTCTCCCACGAGGTGTTCTGGATAGCTTGATACTGATCGTATACAGCTTCATTCTCGCAAGAGAAGCATAAGAAGCATGTTACACAGGCGGCAATGAACTTTTTAAGCCTCAGGCTTTGTCTCTGGCCTATTCTCCGTTTTATCAGGTCTGGCCTGTTTGATCGGTTGCTGAGGTTTGTCATTATTCGCAGGCTTGTCATTGTTGGATTGCTTATCGTTATTAGCTCTCGGCCTTTGTTTCGGGCGATTGTTTCGGTTGTTCTCCCTGTTATTATCACGGTTGTTCTCCCGACTGTTTTCCCGGCTATTATCTTTGTTATTCTCCCGGTTATTCTCTCTGTCCCGGTTATTCTCACGATTGCTATTCCTATTATTTCCTCCGTTGCGGCGATTATTGCCACCGGCTCCGTTTCCTCCGTTGTTCTTATTCTCAGAAACAGGTGCGTCGGTGTTGGTAACTGCCGTCGCGGTGGTGTTAGCTCCGTTCCCGTTTCCATTGTTCTCGCCATTATTCTTGTTGGCAGGACGTTTTTTCTTTTTCTTTTTAACAGAGTCGAAACGTGTGACGCTTTCTTGCCCAAGAATATCTTGAGCGTCTCGTTTCGGTGGTTGTGGCTTCGTATCCGCCTCTAGAGATATCGGCTTCATGCCTTTCTTATTCATGTTAATGACATCGAAAGCACGGCTTGCCGGAATCGTGATAAGATTAGCCGCAAATGATTTATCCGTAGAATAGGTAATTTCCCGTTTGAAAATATCCGTCTTGAAATGATAGTAATTATTATCTTTGGTCTCCAAGACAATCTCCCGGGAGGGAAGGCGTTTCTGGGCTTCCACATATGTATCTACCTCATAGTTGATACAACATTTCAATTTAGCGCATTGTCCGGCCAATTTCTGGGGATTCATGGAAATATCTTGATAACGGGCAGCTCCGGTAGCGACCGATACAAAACTTGTCATCCAACTGGAACAGCAAAGTTCTCTACCGCAAGGGCCGATACCACCGATACGTCCGGCTTCTTGACGAGCACCGATCTGCTTCATCTCGATACGAACACGAAAAGCCTCCGCTAGCACTTTAATTAGTTGACGGAAATCTACACGTTCATCCGCTATATAATAAAAGATCGCCTTATTACCGTCACCTTGATACTCTACATCACCGATTTTCATATTCAATCCTAAATCGGCTGCGATTTGCCGCGAGCGAATCATAGTGGCATGTTCCTTTGCTTTCGCTTCCTCATATTTCTCGATATCGGTCGGTTTTGCCTTTCGGTAAATCCGTTTTGGCTCAGCTTCCGTGCGCACGTTGTTCTTCTTCATTTGCAGCAGAACCAATTTACCCGTTAAAGAAACCGTACCGATATCATGACCGGGACTTGCCTCTACGGCTACTATATCACCTTTTTCCAAAGGTATTTTAGCACTATTCAAGTAATACCCTTTGCGGGTATTTTTAAATTGAACCTCTACGAAATCAGTCGAGCCTTCCGCGTCGGGTACATCGCACAACCAATCATAGGTATTCAGTTTATTGTTTTGCCTTTTGCTGCAACCTTTGCAGCCCATATGGCTACTTCCTTTATCTAATATGAAATCCATTTATTTTTAATTTGTAAGAGGGCCATCGACATAACCGCCCAATTTATCTAAATATGCAAAAATAGTGATTTATTCCCATTCAAAATCATAGTTATGATTTTTTCAGTTATAAAAAAAGACCCGAAGATAGGTGTTATACCTAACCTTCGGGCCTTTTCTTATATATTTACACGATTAGTCTACCAACCCATGGCTCTTGAATACCTTGTGGATTGTCTCCAAAGCGTAATCTAGTTGCTCTTTCGTGTGGGTAGCCATAAGGGAGAAGCGGATCAGTGTATCCTCGGAAGCAACTGCGGGAGCTACTACCGGGTTTACGAAGATTCCGGCCTCAAATAATTCTTTTACGATAAGGAATGTCAAGTCGTTGTCACGGATAAACAACGGGATGATCGGGGTAGAAGTATGTCCGATCTCACAACCCATGTTACGGAAACCATCCAATGCGTAATGAGTCAAATCCCATAAATGTTGGATACGTTCCGGTTCGCTTAACATGATATCTAATGCCGCGTTCGCTGCGGCAGTAGCGGCAGGCGTATTGCTTGCGCTAAAGATATAGGAACGGGAGTGGTGACGTAAGTAATTGATAACCGGTTCGTCCGATGCGATAAAACCACCGATAGAAGCGAAAGACTTACTGAAAGTTCCCATGATCAAATCAACATCGTTCGTAACGCCGAAGTGATTACAAGTACCGCGGCCATGATCACCGAATACACCGATACCATGAGCCTCGTCAACCATTACACTTGCGTTATATTTCTTTGCGAGAGCTACGATTTCCGGTAATTTAGCGACATCACCTTCCATGCTGAAGACACCGTCGATAACGATAAGTTTCACCTTGTCTGGCTCGCATTTCTGGAGTTGTTTCTCCAAGGAGTCCATATCGTTATGCTTGAATTTCAATTTCGTGGAGAAAGAAAGACGATGTCCTTCGATAATGGATGCATGATCCAACTCATCCCAAAGGATATAGTCCTCACGTCCGGTGATACAGGATACAACACCTAGATTAACTTGGAAACCTGTAGAGTATACGATGGCGTCTTCTTTACCAACAAATTCTGCTAAACGTTTTTCCAACTGGAGGTGTAAGTCCAACGTTCCGTTTAAGAAACGTGAGCCGGCACAACCTGTACCATACTTTTTAATGGCCTCGATCGCTGCTTCTTTTACTTTAGGATGATTGGTTAATCCTAAGTACGCATTAGAACCAAACATCAAGACTTTCTTCCCGCTGATTAGAACTTCCGTGTCCTGATCGCTCTGGATTTCCCTGAAGTAAGGATAGATTCCCATTGCCATGGCTCTTTGAGGAGCGTCGTACTTTGCTAGTTTCTCTTGTAAAAGTTTCATATTATTATAAAAGAGAATGATTTATCTCGCTATTTATTTATTCTAATAAAGAACACAGGTTCGCCGCGTACATAATCCCATGTTTCGGCAAATCCAGCCGCAAAAGTAGTAAAAAAATAACTTATAGTAGTCGAAATGCTTTAAAAGTTTTATAAAAGCATTATTTTTGTCCTCTCAAATAAAAAAGAAGAAGTGAGGATGAGCGAACGGGATATAAAAGTACAAGCTATCATAAACCCTATATCAGGTGTAGGGTCGAAGCGCAAGATACCTAAGATGATCGAAGGGATCTGCTCGAAAAAGAACTGTTCGTTAAACATTTCTTTTACAGAGTATGCAGGCCATGCCAGCGAGTTGACTCGGCAAGCCATAGAGGAAGGAGCTGAATATATTTTGGCGGTAGGCGGTGACGGGACGGTGAATGAGATAGCGAGAGCTATGATCCATTCGAACGCGATCTTAGGTATTATCCCGAAAGGTTCGGGCAATGGCTTAGCTAGAGAATTGCACATACCGATGGACGTGAAAAGGGCTATCGATCTGATCGCTAAAGGGCATGTTACGACGATAGATTGCTGCCGGGCGAACGGACAGGTCTTTTTCTGTACCTGTGGAGTCGGTTTTGATGCCGCCGTCAGCCAGAAATTCGCAAATGAGAAACGGCGCGGGTCTCTTACTTATATAAAGAATACGATAGAGGAGTATCTGAGCTATAAGCCTGAGCCTTATGAATTGGTGGTAGATAATCAGACGATCAAGGAGAAGGCGTTTCTAGTCGCTTGCGCGAATGCTTCGCAATATGGTAATAATGCGTTTATCGCTCCGCACGCAAATATACAGGACGGACGGATGGACGTTACGATCTTATCCCCTTTTATGCCATTGGATATCGCTCCTTTGGCCATTCAATTGTTTACCAAACAGATTGATCGGAATAGTAAGATTAAGACGATGAAAGCCCAGCAAGTCACGATTATTCGCCAACATCCGGGCGTGATGCACTTGGATGGAGAACCGATCATGGCAGATCGCCGTATCGATATTACGGTGGAACCGAAGGCCTTACATGTGCTGACTCCGGAGGTTGTGTCTTTCACCAAGGAGGTACATAATTTATTTGACGAGGTAACTCGCTTCTTCGATAAAAAACTTCCTTACATTTTCAAGTAAAAGTCTTTAGCTATAGCGGTGAATTCATCGCTATATCGATGCCGCTCGATTTCTAGGGTCAGATGAGACGACTTGGGTTTTGCTACCGGCGTCGCTGAGAGTTCTATTAATAAACGCTTAGGAGGGGCGTCCGGTATGGGGGAAACGTGGGCTTCTCTCGATGGCGACAAAGACTCTTCTCGAGCGAGGTCTATTAAAGACTCCCGTTGATCGAAGGGAAGCACCAAGGCGATATTTCCTTCGGCTGCCAACAGTTTGCGGCTATCACGCAATAAATCCGGGAGTGATAGAGTATCCGTATGCCGGGCTAGATTACGTTTAGTATCCGGGCATTTCAATGAATCAATAAAATAGGGTGGGTTGGATACGATCAAGTCATATTTGATATTCTCATCCGGCATATATTCGGAGAGCGAGGTTTGATAGACTTGTATCCGGTTGGCGAAAGGCGATTTCGCGATGTTTTCCCGAGCTTGTAAACATGCGTCTGAATCTATATCGATAGCGTCTAGGATCGCGGTGCTACGCTGCGCCAGCATGAGGGCGATCAATCCCGTTCCGGTTCCCACATCCAAAATCCTCTGACATCTCTCTATGCTAGCCCACGCCCCAAGCAAAACGCCATCCGTTCCGACTTTCATGGCACATTTATCGTGCCATACCGTAAATTTCTTGAATTGAAAATAAGGATTTGCCATATCTCTATCGATTGTATGCCGCGAAATTAGTAAGAATTGAATGAAAAGCTGTAACTTTGGCACGTTTATTGTATTAACATATACAATGATGAATGTATATATGAAAGAAAAGACGAGAGTATTTTGCCAGAATTCGTTTGATGACTTGGATGACAATATTGGTATCGTAATGCCAATTCTTACAGAATGCGATGTAGATGAGGATTTCACGGAAGGAATAGAGAAAGTTGGAGACACTATACCCATTCTTCCGTTAAGGAATATGGTACTCTTTCCGGGTGTTGCCATGCCGGTGATTATCGGGCGTCCTAAATCGATGCGCCTGATCAAAGAGGCTGTACATAAAAAGAGTTTGATCGGAGTTGTTTGCCAGAAAGAGATGGATACGGAAGATCCGGTTTTAGAGGATTTATATACTACCGGGGTAATCGCTGACATCGTTCGTGTCTTAGAGATGCCGGATGGTAGCACTACTGTTATTCTTCAAGGTAAGAAACGCTTTGAATTGAATGAGTTGACCGAGACAGATCCGTATCTCTCCGGTAAGATCACCGTGTTGGAGGACACGAAGCCGGACAAGACAGACCGCGAGTTCGAGGCTTTGATCTCAACGATCAAGGATTTGACCATCAAGATGCTTGGGGCTGTGGCTGAACCTCCCCGGGATTTGATCTTCTCGATCAAGAATAATAAGAATGTCTTGTATGTGGTCAATTTCTCTTGTAGCAATATACCGAGTGGATCGGCCGAGAAACAGCAATTGTTATTGATCGGGGACTTAAAAGAGCGTGCGTATCGGTTACTTTTTATCTTGAACCGCGAGTATCAGCTGGTGGAGTTGAAAGCTTCCATCCAGATGAAGACACATGAGGATATCAATCAACAACAAAAAGAATATTTCCTTCAACAGCAAATCAAGACCATTCAAGAGGAATTGGGCGGGAATATCAATGAGTTGGAGATAAAAGAATTACGGGAGAAAGCCAGTCGTAAGAAATGGCCTGCCGAGGTAGCGCAGGTCTTTGAGAAGGAATTGCGAAAATTGGAACGATTGCATCCGCAATCTCCGGATTATTCCGTACAGACGCAATATGTCCAGAATATCGTTAACTTGCCGTGGAACGAGTATAGTAAGGACAATTTCAACTTGTCTCATGCCCAGAAGGTCTTAGATCGTGATCATTATGGTTTGGAGAAGGTGAAAGAGCGTATTATCGAGCATCTGGCCGTATTGAAACTGAAAGGGGATATGAAATCTCCGATTATCTGTTTGTACGGTCCTCCGGGAGTCGGCAAGACTTCATTGGGGCGTTCCATCGCAGAGGCTTTGCGCCGCAAATATGTACGTGTTTCTTTAGGTGGATTGCATGATGAGGCAGAGATTCGCGGACATCGTCGTACCTATATCGGCGCTATGTGCGGACGTATCATCCAGAATATACAGAAGGCGGGAACATCGAACCCTGTCTTTATCTTAGATGAGATCGATAAGATCACGAATGATTTCAAGGGGGATCCGGCATCCGCTTTATTGGAGGTCTTGGACCCGGAGCAGAATAATGCGTTTCACGATAATTATCTGGATATCGATTACGATTTAAGCAAGGTAATGTTTATCGCTACCGCTAACAATTTGAATACGATTTCCCAGCCGTTGCTGGATCGTATGGAACTGATCGAGGTGAGCGGTTATATCATGGAGGAGAAGGTAGAGATCGCAGCGAAGCATCTCGTGCCTAAGCAGATGGATGTACACGGCTTGAAGAAAGGTTCCGTGAAATTCCCCAAGAAAACCTTACAAGTGATCGTTGAAGCCTATACACGCGAGAGCGGTGTCCGGGAATTGGATAAGAAAATCGCCAAAATCATGCGTAAGCTAGCCCGTAAGGTCGCTAGCGATGAGCCTATCCCGACTAGTATTAAGCCGGAGGATTTGTATGAATATCTAGGGGCGGTCGAATATTCCCGCGATAAATATCAAGGGAATGACTATGCCGGCGTGGTTACGGGATTAGCTTGGACGGCTGTTGGTGGTGAAATTCTTTTCGTGGAGTCGAGCTTAAGTAAAGGTAAGGGATCAAAGCTTACTTTGACCGGGAATCTGGGAGATGTGATGAAAGAGTCTGCCATGTTGGCACTTGAGTATATCCATGCGCATGCGGCTCAGTTTAATATCAACGAGGAGTTGTTCGAGAACTGGAATGTGCATGTCCACGTACCGGAGGGGGCGATCCCGAAAGACGGACCGAGTGCCGGAATAACGATGGTGACTTCTCTTGTCTCCGCCTTTACTCAGCGTAAGGTGAAAAAGAACTTGGCTATGACGGGCGAGATTACGCTGCGTGGCAAAGTGCTTCCCGTAGGTGGTATCAAGGAGAAGATCTTGGCGGCTAAACGTGCCGGGATTAAGGAATTGATTCTTTGCAAGGAGAATGAGAAGGATATCAATGAGATCAAACCGGAGTATTTGAAAGGCTTGGTGTTCCATTATGTGAGTGATATTCAACAGGTGGTAGATCTTGCGTTGCTGAGAGAAAAGGTGGATAATCCCTTGTTCTGATAACGACTTTTTAGGCATATATAGGTGTGGGCTTATACGTATATACGTGTAGGCCCATATTAGTATCGGCGTAAGCCTATACGTATATACGTGTGGGCCTACGCCGATATAGATGTTTTTAAGGGAAGCGTATACTTCTATTTAGAGCATTTCCGTAGGAATTCCAAGCTGTTGCGTATCTCTTGGATATCAGATTTGAAATCATCGTACTCAATGGAGATAAGCCCGTTGAAATGCTGACGCTTCAGCTCGTTGACGAACGCTTTTACCGGTAAGATCCCGGTTCCCCATGTGGCGTCTTCCATCTTGTCGGTGAGGTCTTTCAAATGCGCCACCTTGATGCGTCCGGATAACTTCTGGAGATTTTTGAGCGGATCTTCACCCACCCGTTTCCAATGGCCGATATCGGCGCATACTCCCATCAAGGGAGAACGGCCTTTCAGCACTTTCTCTACCACCTCGGCACTTGCGTAAATGCATGGACTCGGATGGTTATGAATCGCTACCTCCATATCGTACTTCTTGGCGAGGGATTCGATGTAGTCCAACTGGTTTAACTCCGGTTCGACAGTCACGATATGCGCGCCTATTTTATGAGCGAACGCGAAGAACTTATCCCATTCCTCGTTAGTCCCATAAGAGGCTACACCAAAGGCGATCGGCTTGATTCCCCTTTTCTTGAACTCATGGCGTAATAAAGCGCAGTCATCATCGCTTAAGTCGTAATTCAGATAGGTCTCTTTTGGGAACGGAGCGCCCAATTCTTGGAAAAAGAAAGCCTCCGCATACCCCATGCCCAGTTGTTGGGTCTTATCCAAGGTCTCCATCAACGTAAGATTGTGGAAAGTCCAAGTCTGTATACCCACCTTCCAGTCCGCTTTTTGCGCCGCCAGCTGTACGGCCTGCCCAAGGAGCATGACCGTACATAGTGCTAATATAATATATCGTTTCATACTTATACCGGCATTTCCGGA
Organism: Parabacteroides sp. AM17-47; assembly: GCF_003434625.1. Lineage (NCBI taxonomy): Bacteria > Pseudomonadati > Bacteroidota > Bacteroidia > Bacteroidales > Tannerellaceae > Parabacteroides > Parabacteroides sp. AM17-47. Next base: position 28,302 of record NZ_QTLI01000026.1, on the reverse strand, counting down.
AGACTCCAGCCTTCACGATAGGTATGTCTGATATATTCGTTGGCAGCCTCTAGCGCATTGAACTCCGCGTATTTCGTATCGAAATAGGGGTGACCGTCTATCACCTTGAAATCATCGCTGGTTACGATCTTCAATACGTCGGAAGAGGATATGTTGGTGAAACGCATGTTTTGGGCGTCCCACATCAATTTCTTGTTCAAGCCTTGCAGACGGATCGCTAATACACCCAATAGCACCATCTCGTTGAATGGTCCGGAATAAGCGAAGTTGGAAGTTCCTTCCACACGGTTCTCCGGCGATTCTTTACAAGCACGGATCCAGTCTTGCTCATGGAAACCGTCAAAGTATCCGGTAGCGTTCGGGATACGGCGCAAATAGGGGGTTACTTGAGGTACACGGCCGGATAATAACCGGGAGTTGAAACCTCCGCAATCGCAGATCAACGTGTCTTTAGTACCTACGAAGATACATCCACCCAAACCGTCACGCATCATATCTACACCATCCGGTAATAAGTCCGGACGCTGAGGAAGCATACCGCCATCGTACCAATATACTTTCACCTCCGGTAAGGCTACCTTTGGAAGATTGTCACGAGCCGGGAAGCGGAATTCTACCACCTCCGATTGAGGAGCGGATTCCGTATTGATCTGGGTAGAACGGCCTTGTACACGATCCGGATAACCTAACTTCAAGGATTGGTAAACCGGATCGAGCACGTGGCAAGCCATATCTCCGAAAGCTCCGGTTCCGAAATCCCACCATCCACGCCAGTTCCAAGGGGTGTAGATCTCATGGAACGGACGCATGGCGGCCGGGCCGATAAATAAGTCCCAATTCATCGTCTTCGGACAACGTTGTTTTTCGGTTGGGCGCTGTAATCCTTGCGGCCAGATCGGACGGTTGGTCCATGCGTGTACTTCTTTTACTTCACCGATCTCTCCGTTCCAGATCCATTCGCATAATTGACGGACACCATCGCCGGAGTTCCCTTGGTTACCCATCTGGGTCGCTACCTTATATTTAGCGGCGAGTTTTGTCAATAAACGGCTCTCGTAAACGGAGTGGGTAAGCGGCTTTTGGCAATATACGTGTTTACCCATTGTCAAGGCCGTGGCCGCGATCGTGGCATGAGTATGGTCCGGAGTAGCTACCATGACACCGTCGATCTGGTCGCCCAACTCATCGAACATCTTCCGCCAGTCCCAATAACGTTTAGCGTCCGGGAATTCCTCGAAGCAGTTCTTCGCGTATTTCCAGTCGATATCGCAAAGCCCGATGATGTTCTCGGTTTTCATGCCGACCAAGTTCGGGTGGCCTTTACCACCGATACCGATACCGACAATATTCATCGTATCACTTGGTGCCTTATGGCCTAATCCTGCGATCGTTTTAGAGGGGACGATTGTTAGACCAGCTGCCGCTACGGCTGCTTTTTTCAGAAAATCTCTTCTTGATTCCATGTTGTATAATTTGTTTTTTTTAGTAGTTACTGTTAGAAATTGAAACAGGAGGTTACCATTCTATGATCCGAAGGGTAAGGGGAGACTACCACGTCCGAGGTGGTCTCGCTTTCGCCTGTGATAAATGAGTCTGTTACCTTACATCCGGAATATAGTACGAAATCCAGACGGTCTAGTATTTCTTGTTCGCTAGGAACGGGAGTCCATGTATAGCCGGGTGTGGAGACCTCGTCCGGATGGATTGTCCGGTAGGAGTCGTTCATCCCGATCTCAGAGAAAGCCTTGGTTGCCGGCCACTCCACCTTGATCTTGTGGATACCGGCATCGGCGGCCCGTTGTGTCCAGTCCAAGAAAGAAGGCTCATTAAAATCTCCTGTTAAAAAGACAGGATAACCTTCTTTCATGACTTGCTGTATATCTTTTTGATAACGAGTTACTTCTTCACGTCGGGCCTCGTTGGCGAACCGGATAGCTTCCTCCTCGGTATCGATAAACGGATAATCGCCATAAGGAATCCCATTCAATTGATAAGGCTGATACGGGATATAATATAGATGGCAATTAAACATCCAGCAGAATTTGTCTTTGCCTACCTGTATCTTCACCCCGTAGCGGGAAGCCGTACTGTCGACGACCGGATAACGAGATAAGATATAATGTCCCTCCCCTTGGTTGAAAAGGTGGAAACCTAGGGATTCCGCGATTTCCGGCACATGATCGTGCTTGATGCCGTCTTCTTCATAGATATGCCCTTCTTGGATTCCTACGATATCCGTCTGGCTAGCCTCGATCACTTTCGCTGTCTGGCTAGGGGGAAGCTTTCCCCCTAGGGTATTCAACCAAATATTGAAACTACTGACTTTTACCGTTGCCGGCTTGTCGCTACATGCGCTCAATGCACAACAAAGTATGGCTACGCAGCATAAAATTTCACTTATCTTCCTCATGTTTCTCTGGTATTTACAGGAACAAATATATTAAATGTCCCGTTCTTTTCACTACTAAGACTTCTTAATTTATTTTACCATCGGCCAAGGAAACTTCGATACAAGCTGGATGCGTTGACCTGTAGCTTGTGATTTTCGGGCGGCCTCGATAATCTCTAATACGTGTAACGCATGCTCGACATTTATACGTGGTTCCGTGTTTAATGCCATGTGTTTGCTGATATCGGAAGCACCTTCTTGCCAAACATAGCCATTGGTGTCCGGAACGAAACGCTGGGGTACCGGATGATCCATCGTCGATAAGTCCACCCCGTTCGGTGCCCAGTCGTAACCTACCATATGCATATTGCCGTGTGAACCGTATAAGGAGATCGTCGCTTTCTCCTGTCCTTTACCTAAATGTCCGTATGGATCGAAATAGTTGAAACCACACTCGATATGAGAAAGGACTCCCTTTTCGTGTTCCATGATAATCATGGCATTATCTTCTTCTCGAACTTTGATCTTGCCCTTATCGTCTACGGTTCTCTCCGGGGTTACGATTGTAGTCATGGCAACAACGGATTTAGCCGGTCCCAATAATCCGGTTAGGGTAGCGATATTATAAACTCCTAAGTCGGGCATACTGCCACCTAGCGGTTCGTAGAAGAAAGCGGACCAAGAAGGACCTTCATGTCCGTAATGTCCGTGCGCGCATGCCAGATTACCTAGGGTTCCTTTATTGATTTGTTCGGCCATAAAGGCAAATTGAGGACTGTTTACAACGGCAGGCGCACCCCAGATACGAAGCCCCTTGCTAGTAGCGAGATCGTATAATTCTTTGCCTTCCTTATAGGAATTCGCCAAAGGTTTCTCGCTCCAGACATTTCTTCCTGCCATCAAAGCCTTACGGTTCAACTCTCCGTGAACCTGCATATCGGTCAATGTAAGCATCAAGTCGAACTTGGAACCACTAAGCATATCATCGATATGCTTGTACCATTTAGGTATATTATATTGCTTGGCAGCCTTTTGAGCACGATCCGGTTTGATATCGCAACAAGCCACGATTTCTACATACGGGCATTTCGATATATGGGGAAAATATTGGGTAGATACACTTCCGCAACCGATAACGGCTACTTTCACCTTTTTACCTTCCGATTCGAATTTCTCCGCATAGGCGGAAAGGGGTGATAGTAGTGACGCGAGACTTGCCGCGGCCGATACTTTAAAGAATTCTTTTCTATTCATGGCATTGATTTCTTAATACAATTAGTCTAAATCCTTAATCTTTACATTCTTGAAATATACTTTACTTCCATGGTCCTGAAAACAAAGTTTACCGGTGGTAGAGATACCGTAATCGGGGAAAGCTTCCCATTTACCGCTATAACGACGCATCTTCCAATCTTCGGACCCTTCTTGGAAAGAGAATAGTTTTTCTCCGTTCAGCCAGTGCTCAACATATCCATCCTTGTAAAGTACCATAGAGGAGTTCCATTCTCCCGGAGGGTTCACCTGTTTGGTTTCCGGTACATACATAGCGTAGTTGCAACCCGTTTTCTGCCAGTCTTCCAATCCCTCTTTTCCGGTCTCGCTGACCCAAGGATAGTTATCGTCATCGATCAACTGGTATTCCGGGCCGGTTTCAAAAGGAGCTTTGTATTTAGGTCCTTCTTGTACGTGATATAAGAATCCGGAGTTTCCTTGCGCTCCGATTTTCCAGTCCCATTTGATCTGGAAGTTATGGTAATTCTTAACGGTAACGATATCGGTACTTACCTTGATCGTAGTATCCGCTATCACGTCACCACCGTTTCCGTAGCCGACGATCACCCCGTCTTCTACCTGCCATCCCTTGACATCACCCCCGTTGAACATTTTCCAACCGGTAAAATCCTTGCCATTGAATAACAAGGTATAGCCTTCCGCTTTTTCTTCCTCAGTCAATACATTATCTTTTACTTCCGTGGATGAGGAACGACTTCCACATGCAACCATACACATCCCGTAAATGGTTACTAGAAAAATAGATACGATCTTTTTCATCTGTTAGAATATTTAGTTTGATTATCTCCTTATGATAACGCCATTTGATATGGTTTATTTGTTCATTGGCAAAAATACTGCACATAAAGGATTTGGATAATAGAGTATCTAGCTAAAAAAAATGGATTATCTTTGCGTTATTCAGTAACCATCTAAAAGTTTTGGTTTATGGCGAAAATAAAGCATGGTTTTTCCGGTCAGCGGTTGATTGTCTATCCTTTCTACATTATAGAACAAGCGTTGAACAACCCGTTGGTCGCAGACTTGGTCGTACACTCTATGGGGTATTTTCCGAAGGCGGAAAACCATTATATTGATCGTGCGTCCGGTTGTGGAGAGTATCTTTTAATTTATTGCACCAAAGGAGAGGGCTGGTACGTGTTGGATGGAAAACGATATGTCGTACCCGAGAATCATTTTTTCATCCTCCCGGCAGAGAAGCCCCATCAATATGGTTCGAGCGAGCATGATCCTTGGTATATTTATTGGGCACATTTTAAAGGGAAAAAGGCGAAGTATATCAGCGATCAACTGCAAGGGGTGATCCCGATCGACATGGATGATAATTCCCGTATCGGCGATCGTATCGCTTTTTTTGATGAACTATTGAATGTGTTGGAGAGTGGGACGGATGAGGCTACGGTTAATTACGTCAATTTAAGTTTCAATCATTTGATCGCCTCTTTCCTCTATGTGAAGACGTATAGGGAGGCTAAATTCTCCAAAAGCAAGGCGGAGAATACGTTCTTTATTAGTTTGGCGACCCACTTCATGACGGAGAATCTGGAAAATAAATTGACATTAAAGGAATTGGCCTCTCATTTCGGCTATTCGGAATCTTATATGTACAGGCTTTTCTTCAAGGAAACCGGCTATGCGCCGATGAATTATTTCTTACATATGAAAATAGACCGGGCTTGCCAGCTATTATTACATACGAATATGAAGATCAATCAAGTCGCCTTGAAACTGGGCTTTGACGATCCCTACTATTTCAGCCGTATCTTTAAGAAGATAGTAGGGACATCACCCAAGGATTACCGGCACTCGTTACCGAAGTGAGATATTTACGATGAACCTAAACGGGAATTTAGGGCTGCCCTAAACGAGGGCTTAGGGATACCCTAAACGGGAGCTTAGGGCTGGCGGTATTTATTCCGGTCGGCTTCCGTTATTTCCCGGATTACACGGCAGGGATTGCCGGCAGCTATAACATTGGCCGGAATATCTTTGGTTACGACGCTTCCTCCGGCGATTACCGTGTTATCGCCAATGGTCACCCCGGGAAGGATACAGGCTTGCGCACCGATCCATACGTTATCGCCGATAGTCACGGGAAAAGCGTATTCCAAACCCTCATTACGTTGCTTTACGTCAAAAGGGTGGCCGGCGGTATAGATGCCTACGTTCGGGGCGATGAATGCGTTATTGCCGATACGAACTTTCGCTCCATCCAAGATAACGAGATTCACGTTGGCGAAGAAATTATCCCCAATCTCGATATTATAGCCATAATCGCATTGGAAAGGGGATAGGATAACGGTGTTCTTCCCTTTCTTGCCTAGAAAAGAGGTTAGAATCCGATCTTTTTCTTCCTCTTGGTCGGGGGGCAATTGGTTGTATTTGAAAAGGACGCATTTCGCTCTTTTCATCTCATCTTGAAGCTCACTATCATGATTCGCATTGTATAATAGACCTTCCGCCGCTTTCTCTTTTTCTGTTTTCATATGTCTCTTACTAAGATTTATAAAACGATGATTTGCGCGAAGATACTATTTTATTGGGAGGAGTTTATCCTCCGATTCGTATTTCCAAACCCATTTTTTCCCCCATCTCCTTAAAGGGGAACAGCTCTTCTTTGGCTAGCATTTGCTCGCAGGGATAAGGATAGGTGAGACCTAATTGCTCGTATTTATCTTTTCCCAATGTATGGTAGGGAAGCAGGTGTACGCATTTGATACGATTCTCTTTCGCCAGCATGAATATTTCCCGGAGTGTATTCTCATTGAAATTGAAACCGGGAATTACCGGTACACGGATCGTTACTTTATTAGCGCTCTTACTGGATATATACCGTAAATTCGTGAGGATCGTATCCAAGTTCGCTCCAGTTTCTTTCTGAAGTAAATCCTTGTCCGTATGTTTGATATCGAACAAGAACAAATCGATAAGCGGAAGCGCTTGCTTTATCTTATCAAGATTCACTTGCCCGCAAGTCTCCACGGAGGTATGCAGTTTCTCGTTCTTGCATTGGATCAGCAAATCCATCAATCCCTCGAATTGCGTGAAAGCTTCGCCACCGGAAAACGTAACCCCTCCACCGGAATTCAGGTAATAATCCCGGTCACGCAAAAGGATTTCCATGATCTCGGATGAGGTAATAGATTCACCGACAAACTTAATGGCGTTCTGCGGGCATATACGCTCGCAAGCCTTGCAGGCTACACAGGCCTGACGATTAAACACCGGAAAATGGTCTTGGATGGAGATATTGCCCCGTGGACAAATCGCCTCGCAACGTCCGCATCCGATACATTTATTCTTGATATGGAGCAAATGCGGTTTCCTTTTCTGGGATTCCGGATTGGAGCACCATGAACAATGTAGGGGACAACCTTGAAGGAAAACGACGGTCCGGATGCCCGGGCCGTCGTGAACGGCGAACCGTTCGATCTCCATGATTGATAACCTATTCTCGCTAACCTTATATTTATTTATCATACAATACCCTGCTTAAAAGTTCCTGTTGAATATTGGGAGATAAATCGACGAATACCGCGGAGAACCCGCTTACCCGGACGATTAGGTCCGGGTAATTTTCCGGGTGCTCTACCGCGTCTTCTAAAACTCCCTTATCTACTACAGTCACCATCAAATGGCAACCCCCTTTCGCAAAATAAGTCTTGAACAGGCTCTTGATGACAGCCCTGTTCTCGTTGAACATGGAAGGAGAAAACTTAATGTTTTGTACCGAGCCTCCATGATACTTGGCGTCGAACTTCGCCAAGGAATTCAGCATGGCCGTGGGGCCGCTTTTATTCGCTCCCCCTTGCGGATTATTGGCAGGATTCATATACATGCACGATAATCGTCCGTCGGGTGAGGCGGCGGTCCGGTTTCCCCATTCCGTGTTTAATTGGTTATTGCTGATAACGATCAAGAAGTATTGCATACCGATGGCGATACCGCGATCGCGTACGCCTTTCGCTACGAACTCGTACAAATCGTTGGCCATCGTATCGGCAGTCTCAAGGTCGTTACCATATTTATCACAGTTTAGGCAATCTTTTCGTAAAGCCTCATAGCCGTTAAAATTAGCTAGCATGGCATCATTTAATTGCCGTAACGTGTATTTTTTTTGATTGAATACCAGATCCCGGATTACCCACAGGGAATCGGAAGTGTTGATATTGCCATACGTCTCGTTTGTCCCGCCTAGATAACGTACGCCTCCGTCCAAAAGCGCTTTTCCCCGTGCGATGCAATCATCGGTCAATAGGCTGGAAAACAAGAAACTTACGTGCTGGTTCATCACCTCATACGAATGGTATTGGGCTTTGACAGACAGATCCAGATAATAATCGAGTAAAGCCTTGTAACCGTCATAGAATTCCTCGAATGTCTGATACTCCTCTAATTTCTTTAGAGGTACCGGCCCGGATTTACGTTTACCGTCAATCGGGTCGATACCATCATTCATATAAATCGTAAGTAGTTTTAGTAAATTGATGCAGATGTTGGGCGTACCCGTACTTTGTCCTTGTATCACGAACTCGGTACACCCGAAAGGCACGTATTGTTCCGCTGCTTTCTCGTCTACACGCATTCCGTACATGACGGCCGGAACGTTTACGTCGTCATTGTAAAGGGTCGGGTAAGTAGCTCCCGCACCCAAAGCGTCCAACGCTTCGTCCCAGATTTCCTCGGAGGTCTCTTTATCGAAGCGCAAGGTGAATTGCGGCTCTACATATCTGCAATTTTTCGCTACTTTCATGGCGATATGCAGGAATACGTCGGCCTCTTTCGGGTGTTTGCGCCCTTTACCGCCTACGATGATACGTCCGTTTACGGTGGTACGGCGATTCTCAATCATGGTCCAAAGCGAGTGGATATATCGGTATGCCTCTTCGTCGGTCAATCGCCCGGACTTGAGATCGGCTACTAAATAAGGGCCTAGATAATCATCCAGACGACCGTAGTTTATAACACCAGCCAACAAAGCGAATAACCAGAATAACTGCATCGCTTCATGGAACGTACCGGGTTTCTTCTCCTTGATGTTCTCTAGGGCTTGGCAGATACGCTCTAATTCTTTTTGCCTTTTCTCGTCGGCTGAAGCCATTTGATCTCTAGCGTCTTGCTGGAGATGAGAAGCACAATCTACAAAAATATCCAGACATTGGATGCCTGCTTTGTAAAAGTTATTATCGGGTTGCTCTTTGAGTTTCTCCTGTAAATCAGAGCGAAGGCCACCGATGCCCTTATCCAATAGTTTCGGGTAATCCAGCATCATTCCGGATAGACGTGCGGTAGCGATCATCGGGTATTCGCAGTCGATGAACATACCCAATGTATCCTCGGTGAGGACCTCCTTGTTGAATTGGGTCTTTAAATCGTGATCCAACCAATAATCATATAACGCATCCACCCGTTTTCGTTCAGTTTCATCCAGTTGTTGCTGGAAGGCACGGAGTTTCTTGAATACGCAATAATGCCCGACACCCCCTAAGGAAGTTACGCATCCGAACCCGATCGGTAGGAAGTCCGTACGTCCGGCGATCAAGTCTTGATTCGTGATCTTGCGAAATAGCGTGGGGTATAAAACTTTCAGGCATTCCACTTCACGTATCTCTTTGGGTAGGGCGGCACAGGCTTTATGGACTGCCGTATACCGCTCCATGATCTCCAGTTGTACGATCAGAGGTTTCTCGCAAGGTAATTTCTTGCTGATCTCTACGTTTTGCGCCCCTTCTACATTGAAATTTGCCATATGATTATTGTTGTTAATATTGTGTAGAGACGGGGCATGCCCTATCTCTACAAGCAGATGATTTTTTAATGTTTGCTTCTTTCGGCTTCCCGCCAATTATTTTGATAACCGGTTAGTAAGTCCGTAAAACGTTTCGTGATCAAGTGCGGACGGGTGATCGCGCTGCCTACTACTACGGAATGAGCTCCGAGGAAGATACATTTCATGGCATCTTCCGGCGAGTAGATATGCCCCTCCATAATGACATAGGCTTTGTCTTTAAAGTCACGGCACATACGGGCGAATTCCCGTAAATCCGGTTGCTCGATATGCTTGGTTGCTTCCGTATATCCATATAAGGTAGGGCCAACGATATCGGCTCCCATTTCTACGGCACGTACAGCTTCCTCATAATTAGAGACATCCGCAAAAATGATAGCTTCCGGTATCTCTTTCTTGACGATTGGTAGCAATTCGTATGCAGGGCGGCCTTCATGGGTTATTTGGCTCGTACAGTCCAAGGCGATAATCTCGGCTCCGGCTTCCCATACGGCTTTAGCGGCCTCTAAGGTTGGGGTGATAAACACATCTGTGTCATCGTGCCAGATTTTCCAAAGCCCGATTACTGGTAAATCCACTTCTTTTTTAATCGCCTTGATCTGCTCTGGGTCGTTGGCACGGATACCCGCGGCTCCTCCCCATTGGGCGGCTTTTGCCATTTTTACGACAAAGTCTACTGAAAAAGTCGGATCATCGTGTTGTACTTGACAGGATACGATCAGTCCTCCCTTGAATGAATCTAAAAGTTCTTTCTTATTTGTTTTCATATTTTTTTTCGTTACATTGTTTTCTCTAAAAGCGCGGCGCCGATTATTCCGGCGTCATTTCCTAATTCCGCACGGATGACTTGGGGGATACCTATTTCCTCGGCGGCGAAGGTACAAGTATGTAGTTTCTCGTTTAAAGGTTTCAACAGCAGGTCACCTGCATGTGCGATACCCCCCCCTAAAATGATTACTTGCGGACGGAAGATGGTTATGAACGTGGAGATTCCGGCGGCCAGTCTACTGATATAGTCATCGACGATCTGTTTAGCGAGGGAATCCCCTTGTTTAGCGGCCTCGAAAAGAATCTCACCATTGACTTTGTTTTCGTCTTCGCCGCAAAGTTTCCATATCAAGGTGTCCTTATTCTTTTGTAAGGTCTCTTTCATGATACGGATTAATGCGGTGGATGAGCAATAAGCTTCCAAACAACCTTTTTGCCCGCATGTGCAGCGTTCGCCATTGTATACCAATTTGGTATGTCCGAGTTCGGCTCCCATATTATCGGATCCGGAATAAATCTTCTTACCCATGATAATTCCGCCTCCGACTCCCGTTCCTAGCGTTAGCATGATGGCGTCGGTATATTGGCTGGCCGATCCGGCCAAGACCTCTCCATAGGTCGCGCAATTGGCGTCGTTGGCTATATAAGTAGGCAATGAGATATGCTTCTTTAAATAGTCGTAGATGGGGACATTCTTCCATCCGAAACAATTGGCATGTACCAAAAGGTTCGTCTTTGGATTTACGTAACTGGGCATGCCGATGCCCCAAGAAGAGATGTCTTCCATTTGCAAGCCTGCTTTGAGAACCGCTTTTTTGCTGACTTCCGCCATGTCGGTGGTGATCTCCTCGATTGTGCGTCCGGCTTGTGTCGGTATACTCTCCTTTGCGATAATCTGGTGATTCTCATCTACTACGCCAGCGACCATATTGGTACCGCCAACGTCCAGACCGAGATAATACTTGGTGCTTTCCATCTTTGCTCTTTATTTTATGAGGTCAATAGAGTGAATTATTTGTTGGCAAAGATAGAGGAGTTACCCGCCCTAGACAATGTGAGGTTTAGCCTAAAATAATGGACTATTTTTGCATAAGTGTTCTCGCAAGCTTACGAGAGTACTTTAGAGAAGAGGTGTTATCGAGAGGAGACTTCTGTAATAACCTTCAAATATAGTGTGACTGTGTTTCTTTATGTTTAAAGAATCATATCGTAGGTCGATTCTATTATTTTTCTCGATGATGGAGCAAGCCTCTTTTATCATGGGCTTGAAGTCTTCTTCTGTTTTATCTTTGTCTCCGTTGGCTAGGTAGATATATAATTTTTTTCTCCTTGATAGGTTTCCGTGAACACTCGTAACCTATCAATCATCATATTTTCGCTGTATTTATAGTTCGGTGATATGGCTATAATATAAGGAAATAAGTCTGGGTGTTCCATCATCGCATAAGTGACGAATGTCCCTCCCAACGAATGTCCGACTAAAATCCTGTTATTTCCCGCATGGTATTTTTCTTGGATGAAAGGGATTATTTCATTCGTTAATGACGAGAGCATTTCTTTTCCATGTCCCGGGTTGTCATATCTTTTTACCGATAAGGAATCTGTGAAAGGCGGGGTCAGCTCACTTTGCCTGTTTGAATTAAATATTCCAACAATAATACAGGGTATGTTGGGATGTGTCAACTCGAATGTTGAATAAAATAAATTGAATGTGGGGGGATATTGTGCGTCTAAGACATAAATAGCGAGTAAAGAGTCTCTTTTAAGGCTACCATCTACTCCGCTTAAATAGACTTGCATTTCACGGGTCTCTTCAAAATAGTCTGAGTTGTAGATATATCGACTCCCTAATGCCTGCATCAAGTAGAAATCGGCTTGCGCATGTATCCGGCATATTCCTGAGAATAATACGATAAGAAAGAGAAGAACTGTTTTTGTTTTCATAAATAGTGATATCTAGAATTATGCAAATATAGCGAAAAATAAAGTCTTTAAGTATGTTTAAAAAAAGGACCGGACGATGGGTATCGAACGGTCCTTTCTTTAATCTTTATGTCGTATGCTGTTATTCAGCTTCTTTTTCAGCAGCTTCCTTTTCTGCCGGAGCATCTTCCGGGGTGAAGTCAGTGATACCTGCGTTGATCAAGATGTTATACCAAGAGAGTAGTTTCTTGATGTCGCTTGGATAAACACGCTCACGATCATAGCTAGGCAATACCTCGGCAAAGTACGCACGCAATTGGTCTGTCGTGGCTTTGGAAGGTACCAAAGAGGCGGTTTTTCCCTCTTCCTTGTTCTTTACGCTAGTCAATACCTCATGTAAAGGCACTTCTGTTTCATCCGTATAGATTGCGATATCGCCTAATGAGATTACTTTATCTTTTGCGTATGCGGGTACTCTCTTGTTATCAGTCAGCGATTCAACGATCAACATGTTTTTTCCATGGGAAACCAGTTTATACAGACCGGGTTTTCCCGAAATAGACAAAATAGTCTTCAACATAATGTTTTTTATTTTCTATTAGTGTTAAACTTCGAAGTGACAAAGGTAATAAGAAAAAGTGGAATTCTTCCGTCATGAGGACGGTTAACTTCGTTGGAGAAGTATCTTAGGTGCATCAACGAAGTATCTTAGGTTCGTTGACGGAGTATCTTAAGTTCATTGGATGATGAAGGTAAGATGCTGTAAAAGCCACTCGTCCCGCTATCGGTGATTATTGGGATTGAAGCCAACATAACAGTTTGCCTACTTGCGGTATAAGGGCCTGTCTATTGTCATTATAGATAACGTAATCGGAGCGATCTTTCTTTTCCTCGTCCGACATTTGGCTGTTGATTCTGCGTTCGATTTCTTCTCTCGAGGCTGAGTCCCTCCCCAAGGCTCTTTCGATGCGGAGTTCTCTTGGGGCATAGACCATCAAGCTTATGTCTACCACTTTGTAGAAACCGGATTCGAATAATATGGCGGATTCGATGGCGCATAAAGGGGAAGTCTGTCTCTCTACCCAAGCCGAGAAATGACGGTTTACCTCAGGATGAATGATCTGGTTGACCTGTTGTAATTGTTCCGGATTATTAAAGATGTGGGAGGCTAGAAGTTTCTTGTTCAATCCCTCATTCGTATAAATCTCCGGATCGAAAAGGGCTGTTAATTTCTCACGGATAACCGGGGAGTTATTTGTCAGCCATTTACTTTCCTCGTCCGCTATGTATACGGGTACACCGGATAACGCTAATAAAGAGGCTACGACGGATTTGCCGCTCCCGATCCCTCCTGTAATACCTATTTTAATCATGCTTATTGTTGTGTTCCAAAATAAATTCTACCTTATCTGGCAATAAGGTTGCCGTATGTACCCAGTCTGGTTTCTTGGTGAGTTTGACGGGTAGGGTACCAGATACGTTTTGCTCCAGATCCTCAAAAGGTATATGAATCGAGAACATATCTTCCGAAAGTCCTTTGAATCGGGACAAGGGCACACTGCAAGTCACTTTTACGACCGCCGGAAACATACGTACCGTATAATGTGGCGGTATATGACTGCAAGAGACAGGTATTTCCAACGTCTTCTCCGTGTACTCCTCTATCGGAATCGTGATAGATACGTTTTCCGGATCGAAGTTAACGCCGTCTACTTTGATTAGTTGTACGGTTCTCGTAATGTTTTTATTCGCTTTTTTAACTTCAGTGAAAGCCGTCTTGACCGAGGTCAACGTATCTAAGATCGCTGCGGTGGCATAAGCGTTGATCTTTTGGGGATTGATTTGGATATCCCCGGATAATTGAAAGCCGGCTTCCATATGAATATCACCATTAAAAACGACCTGTATTTCCTTATGGACCCGCTGACTGAAATCCATATCTATTTGTTGCGGATCAAAACTTTGTAATGCCGTAGTGGCTATCAATTGTTTTTGAATATCGTTCTCGATCTGCCTTTTACTTACTTGAACCGAACCATTTTTCTCCTTCGTATTCTTCATGTTCACTTCGATCGGAGCAAACGATCTTCCAAAAGTATAGTTGAGTAAAACGCTACCCTTGTCTTTTACCTTTGCGGTAATCGTTTCCACCTCAGGGGCATTAAACGCTATATCGGCAGGTACGTTCTTATACTTAACCGGAAAAACAAGTTCTATCTCATATTCCTGCTGCAAGCTTTGGAGTAGCCAGAAACCGAAAGCCAAAAGGGCGAAAAAGAAAAAGACCAAGACCTCTTTCCATCTGTCTCCGTGGAAAAAAGCCTTAGTCTTTGCTTGGATAGACTTGAAGGAATTTTGTATGTTCTCAAGTCGTGACATATTCTGTAGTTAGATTATTTCTGCTGCTGAGCGTCTTCCGCTGAAGCGAAAATAGAAGTTTTATCTACACGGATACGTACTCCATCCGCTACCTCGATTAGCATATAAGTATCACCGATCTCTTTGATCTTTCCATAGATACCTCCGGCGGTAATCACTTTATCGCCTGTTTTCAACGCCTCACGTGATTTCTGGATTTCTTTTTGTTTCTTTTGTTGCGGACGGATCATGAAGAAATAGAAGATAGCTACGATAACTACCATCATCAAAATACCGGACCACTGACTTCCTCCAGCTGGAGCTTGAAGTAAAATACTGAGTAAGTTCATACTATAATAATCGTTTTACAAGTTAATATCAATAATGATATGCACAAATGTAATGATAATAATTAATCTTTGAGCAATAACTTCTCTTTTTTTAATTCGTTGACTATTGAATCCAGAATTCCGTTAATGAATGTTCCGCTTTTAGGTGTACTATAATACTTTGCGGCATCGATATATTCATTTAAGGTAACGTTGATGGGAATGGTCGGGAACGATAAAATCTCGGCTAAGGCGACTTGCATGATGATCAAGTCCATATTGGCGATACGTTCGGTTTCCCAATTCTTCATATGTTTGTCGATGCGTTCACGATATTCCTTACCTTTCAACAAACTTTGACGGAATAACTTGATTGCGAAAGCCTTGTCTTCCAAATCCTTGAACATTGGCAATAAGGCTTGTTTACTACCTTTCTTCTCCTCGAATTTCTTGATAGTCTTCAAGGCGAAAGTCTCTACGATCTCAATATCGTCGTTCCAGTAGATGCTTTTGTCTTCCAGATATTCCTCTATCATCTCGTTCCCACAGATTACTTTCTTGAAGATCTGGCGCCAGAACTCACGATCCGTCTCGTACGAGTCTTCTTCGTTTTTCAAGTATTCGGCGTAAATTTCAGAGCTTAAGATCGTATCCAATACGTTTTTAACAAACTCCTCGTCGTTACTCCATGAGAGACCTTGCTCGTCCACATACTTTTTCAACGTATCGTTTTCCGCTAATTGAGCGACAAAACGATTGTCTACGAAGCGTGTATTCGGGTTTAACTCCTCATCGGTAGGCATGTATTTGCACTTCCGGGTGTCAAGGATCCTTCTTTGCAGGTTGGTAACTTCGATAATTAGGAGTAAGAAATAATAATATAAGTCATATGACTTCTGAAGGCTGAAAAGCAATTCGTTTTCCGCAACTTTGAGGTCACCGTTTCCGTTTTGATAGTAAGAGTATACTATCTGTAAAACTTTAATGCGGATTAAAATTCTGTTGATCATCGTTTGAAGGAACTTCTTATTATAAATTAGGCTGCAAAGGTAGTCGTTTTTTCCATAAAAGAATCCGGATTTACTTAATTTTATATGTGTTAGATGATATTTTACAAATTTAGCCTCAATGGGCGTATTTTCGATCGTTAAAATAGTTGCTAATTAAAAAAAAATGCACATATTTGAAGCAAGTTATATAAAGTGGGTGGTTTTTTAACGAATGTTAGCTGTCATGGAAGAATCAAGGAATAAAAAACATGTTGAAGGTGGCGACAGGGAGATTCTATACTCTAAAGCCATTAAAGCGGGAAAACGGATTTATTATCTGGATGTGAAGAGGAATTTGAAAGATGACCTATTCGTTGCCGTTACGGAAAGTAAGAAAATTCAATCAAAGGATGGTTTGCAAATCTCATTTGAGAAGCATAAGATTTTCCTTTATAAGGAGGACTTTGAGAAGTTCATGGAGGGAATGCAAGATGTAATCAGTTATATCAAGAACTCAAATCTGAAGAAATCCGCGGAAGACGTGGTGGAACCTGAAGAGGAGGAAACGATTCATGGCGATTCCCCGGAGGAGGATATGGCTTCCGGTGCTATAAAGTTGGATATTGAGTTTTAATGTAACACGAAGAGAAAAAGATAACGGGCTGTTTTACTCATGGAGAGAAACAGCCCGTTATGTGTTAGGAGCTTTCCGCAAAGGAAAATCCTATTCTTTGCTGCGAATTATTCAGCCGGGTGGATAGCCTCTGTAGGACATGCGTCAGCGCAAGTTCCACAATCTGTACACATTTCAGGGTTGATGCTGTATTTATCACCTTCTGAAATTGCTCCTACCGGACACTCATCAATACAAGTTCCGCATGCAATACAATCATCGCTAATTACGTAAGCCATTTTTTTAAACGTTTAAATTGATAACTATTAGTAGGT
Source organism: Parabacteroides sp. AM17-47 (assembly GCF_003434625.1). Lineage (NCBI taxonomy): Bacteria > Pseudomonadati > Bacteroidota > Bacteroidia > Bacteroidales > Tannerellaceae > Parabacteroides > Parabacteroides sp. AM17-47. Next base: position 11,517 of record NZ_QTLI01000026.1, on the reverse strand, counting down.
GCAAAAATATAGCTTTCTTTCTATTTAAAAAATATCTACTGGCTTATTTTCTTCAAAAATCTTCTTTTTTGCAATATCTTTGTCGGGTTTTCGTTATTAAACAAAATAGGTTGAGATTTGAGACGATTATTACTTATATTATATGTGGTAAGCTTGGCTACCATGGGAGCCATGGCTCAAAAGGAAAGGGTGAGGAATCAGCCGTACGCTGATTTGAAATGGCTTCATCTGGGGTTTCATGTGGGTATTCACTCGCAGGATTTGTTATTGACCCATACCGGTGTCATGACCAATGGAGAGACTTGGTTCGCGGAGATTCCTTCTTACTCACCCGGCTTTAGTGTCGGGGTGATCGGAGATATGTATATGAATCCTTATTTCAATTTACGCTTCACGCCTTCTATCCATTTCGGAGATAAGAAATTTAAGTTTCGGGAACAGGCTACGGGAGAGGAATTCATCACGAACGTTCGTTCCAGTTATCTGAATTTCCCCTTAGACGTTAAATATACGGCTTTACGCTTGAATAATTACCGTCCTTATTTGATCGGCGGTATCTATGGCTCCGTGGATATAGGCCGTAAGAAAGGTAATCCGATTCTATTGAAAAGCACGGACTTCGGATTTGAGTTTGGCTTGGGATGTGATATCTATCTACCCTACTTTAAGTTATGCCCAGAGTTGAAATTCTGTTTCGGATTGGTTAACCTATTGGAGAAAGATCGTCCGGACTTGGTAGATCAAGCAAATATCAAATATACGGATGCCTTATCGAAAGCTACATCCCGTATGGTGATCCTGACATTTAATTTCGAATAAATAACTCGATATAGATATAAGCGGCCGGAATAGCCATCATTACGCTATCGAAGCGATCCAGCATGCCTCCATGTCCGGGTAATACATGCCCGGAATCTTTCACGCCTAACGTACGTTTCATCAAAGATTCGATCAAGTCGCCCCAAGTCCCGAATACTACGATTGTGCCGGCTAATCCAAGCCATGTGTACCAGTTCGTGGCCGGCATGAACCAAGCGAATATTTGGGAGGTTATTAATACGAATGCCAACCCTCCGTAAAAACCTTCCCAGGACTTCTTGGGAGAGATACGTTCGAACAATCTTCTTTTTCCAAGCATAGATCCCACTAGATAAGCTCCCGTATCATTTACCCATACGAAAACGAAAATAGCCAAGGCAAAATAGGGGATATGTACGATCTCGCCCGGCGTATTAGGTACCGATGTAATAAAGTTTAGCAGAGAGAAAGAGCCTGCGCAATAGATTTGACCGAATAAGGTCAATGCCCAGTTATTGATTGGATTACTGGCTTTATCGTAAAGCTCGGTGATCATGGTATACATTAAGAATAAAAGATAGGGGAGAAATATATTGCCTCCAACCAAGCCATTGGCGTAACCGAATGTGGTGGCGAAGAGGTAGGCTCCCCCCAAGGAACTGACAAATCGTTTGATGGCGGCATTCTCATAATGTTTGACCAATCCGTAGAACTCCCATAGAGAAAGTCCGGTAATGAGTCCAAATACCGTAAGAAAATAATAGGAGTGGAAATAGATCGCACCGACTAATACCGCGACGAAAATGATGCCAGTCAATGCACGTGTAATCAGATTTTTCAAAACAATAGTGTTTTTGCTTGTTTGTAATTTTGGCTGCAAATATAACTAATAAATTGATAATACAGCAATAAGGAAGGCTGGATAGTAACTTTTGATCAAAGATACACCCCAGCCTTACTTGTTATGAATGTCTTGACTTTGGTCAAGCTATTTTCCCTGTCTTGTTTTCTTCGGTAGGAGTATCGGTTACGTTTTCCGTTGTTGCGTCCGCTTCCGCCTCCTTATCCGCATTCTCCTTGTTCTTTCCGTTAGCCTTTTCCTGCAACTCCAGAATCTCTTGGGAACGGGAGATCCAGGCGCGTTTCCCGAAGATATGCTCTACATCTTCCGAGTAGATTACCTCACGATCCAATAATACCTGCGCAAGTTTACTATGTCCTTCCTTATTCTCGGATAATATCCGTTTTGCCCTGTCGTATTGCTCATTGATGATCTTCTGTACTTCCGTATCGATCAATTTCGCGGTCTCCTCACTATAAGGCTTGGTGAATCCCCAATCCTGTCCGGTGGAGTCGTAATAGTTCAAGTTTGGAAGTTTATCGCTCATACCGAAGTAAACGACCATCGCATATGCTTGTTTCGTGACACGTTCCAAATCGTTGGATGCGCCTGTGGATATTTTTCCCAAAACTAATTCCTCTGCGGCACGTCCTCCTAAAGTAGCGCACATCTCATCCTGCAATTGCTCGCGGGTGGTGATCTGTCTCTCTTCCGGCAAATACCATGCCGCACCTAATGCCTTACCACGGGGAACGATTGTCACCTTAACCAGCGGATTGGCATGTTCCAACAACCAACTTAACGTAGCGTGACCGGCCTCATGGTTCGCGATACATTTCCGTTCTTCCTCCGTCGTGATCTTCGAACGTTTTTCCAGACCGCCGACAATGCGGTCTACCGCATTCATGAAGTCTTCTTTCTGTACGAATTTCTTTCCGTTACGGGCGGCGATCAAAGCGGCCTCATTACAAACATTAGCGATATCAGCACCCGAGAAGCCCGGAGTCTGCCTTGCTAGGAACTCAGCGTCTACGCTTTCATCTATCTTGATCGGACGCAAATGCACCCCGAATATCTCTTTACGTTCATTCAAATCCGGTAATTCAACATGGATTTGTCGGTCAAAACGTCCGGCACGCAACAACGCTTTATCCAAAATGTCCGCACGGTTTGTAGCGGCTAAGATAATAACACCACTGTTAGAGCCGAAACCATCCATTTCGGTCAACAACTGGTTCAACGTGTTCTCACGCTCATCGTTGCTATTCATATTCGCGTTCTTCCCACGGGCACGGCCTACCGCATCGATCTCATCGATAAAGACGATACAAGGAGATTTTTCCTTCGCTTGGCGGAATAAGTCACGCACACGGGAGGCGCCTACACCGACAAACATCTCCACGAAATCAGAACCAGACAAGGAGAAAAACGGCACATTAGCTTCTCCGGCAACAGCCTTCGCCAATAATGTCTTACCGGTTCCCGGAGGGCCTACCAACAATGCACCCTTGGGTATCTTACCTCCTAATTCAGTATATTTTTCCGGATTCTTCAAGAAAGAGACGATTTCCTCTACCTCTTGTTTCGCTTCCGCCAATCCGGCGACATCCTTGAATGTCACCTTACGGTCATTATCTTTATCAAAAAGCTGAGCTTTTGCCTTACCAACGCTGAACACGCCACCCGGACCTGCGCCGGTACCACCGGACATACGTCTCATCAAGAACATCCATACACCGATCAATAAGATAATCGGGCCGAATGAAACCAAGAAATTCCAGATAGCGTCATCGCCTTCCTCGAACCGGACTTGTGTATCGATATGACTATCGGCTACCGCTTTGTCATAGAAATCGGAAAACTTGTCGGCCGACGGGATCTTTACGTATACTTTCGGAGAAACCCCGATTTTAGAAACGTCCATATTCCCAAAGACCTGTTCAGTCTTTCCATTTTTCACTGTAGCCTCCACCAAATTCTTCTTGTTGTAGACTGTCATTTTATCGAATACGTTTTCCTGCGCTAGTTTCTGGAACTCTGTCCAGCCTAGCTCTTTCGTTCCCGAAGAATCATTTGTCATGTATAGGGCAACAAGCATGATGAAGATCAACCCGTACATCCAATACAAATTAAAGCGGAACATCTTAGGTTTCCCGCCCTTCGGTGTTTTATTAAATATATCGTTTTTATTTTCCATAAGAGATTATCATCAAATATTTAGGCCGGCTTAATCAATGTTAGGTACTTGTATAACCTTCGAGTCTGCCCAAAGGTTCTCTAAGTTATAAAATGCACGTTGTTCCGGCAGGAATATATGTACAAGAACCGTGCCATAATCCATGCCGATCCATTGAGCGCCCTGTGTACCGTCAATGGATAATGGTTTCTCGTTCGCGTTCTTGCGTGCGAAATCCCATACGGAATCAGATAACGCTGAAACTTGGGTAGGAGTGTTTCCCTCACAAATAACCATATATTGACAAATGGCACCAGAAGTCTGGCTTAAATCTACTGTTACAATATTTTTGCCCCTTTTTTCTTGAAGGCCTTCAACAATCGTTTTTACTAATTCTTTTGTTTGATCCATTTATTTCTATTGATATAATTTTCCAAGTCGCAAATATACTTCTTAATTCGTTACATACGTCTTTTTCTTTCATTAATATATGTGTAATACCTTGTTTGAGACTATCTCCTCGATCGTTATAAGCTTTTAAAAAAACACGTACGTCTTTTTGAGAAAACATGTACGTGTTTTATCAAAAAGACGTACGTGTTTTTTCTGGACATTTTTTTCGAAAGTTTGTTTGCAAATTTTGAAAAAGTATATACCTTTGCATCCGCTAACAAGAGAGTTGGTGATTTGTTAAATATTGTTCTATGGTGTAATGGTAGCACAACAGATTCTGGTCCTGTTTGTCCTGGTTCGAATCCAGGTAGAACAACGTTTAAAGTTTACTTGACAATTTTGTAGAGATTGTTCTATGGTGTAATGGTAGCACAACAGATTCTGGTCCTGTTTGTCCTGGTTCGAATCCAGGTAGAACAACATAAAAAAGCCTCGTTATTCGATAAGAGTAGCGAGGCTTTTTTGTTGTAGATATCATGTTTTTATTTGTAACGAAGCCATTTGGACATCTCCTTTATACTAGGTTTCTTACCATACATGAGAATGCCTACACGGTATATTTTGGCGGAAAACCAAGTAAAACCGATGGATGATATATACAAAAATCCAATGGAAAGTAGTATTTCCCACAAAGGCACCTCGAATGGCACCCGGACCATCATGACGATCGGAGAAGTGAAGGGGATCATGGAGCACCAGAAAGCTAATGGTCCGTCAGGGTTTTCCATGCTATAGATCCCCGCATAGAGGGCGAAAACCAAAAGAAGCGTGACTGGTAGCATGAATTGTTGCGTGTCTTCTTGGCCGTCTACAGCTGATCCGATAGCGGCGAATAAAGAAGAATATAATAAGTAGCCGCCTATGAAATAAGCAATAAACAAGATGCCTATCTCGGTGAAGTTAATCGTATGAAGCATCTCTATCCATTCATTTGCCGGCTGCTGGGCTGCGATAACCGTCATGTTAGGGGTTGTGTTAAGTGCCATGCTTGATTGCAAGATCTCGCTTTCCATACCTCCTCCCAAAAAGAAAGTTCCCCCGGTGATGAGAATAAAGGTCATAACCGCCCAAAGGAATACTTGCGTAAGCCCGACAAAACCGATTCCTATAATTTTACCCATCATTAAGTCGAAAGGTTTGACGGACGAGATCATAATCTCGATGATCCGGTTCGTCTTTTCTTCCATAACCCCTTGCATGACCATTCCTCCATAGATTAGGATGAACATATAGATAAGCATGGTGAAAATTACTCCGGTTATGGATGCCACTACGGACGAGGATTGCTTTTCGCTTCCGTCATCCCCCCATTTGATCGTTTGTATGTTGAAATCTACTTTACTTTCTTTTATGATCTCTTGTAGATTGGGGATATTGAATGTTGCCAGTTTGTCACTCTCTATCTGCTTCTTTAATGTCATATTGACGAGTCGGCTCAAATCCGCCGGGATTTGTTTCTTGGAATAGAGGGTTGCGTTTTTCGGATTTTTCTGCAAGTCGTCGGAGATGTTGAGAAATGCGAATATCTCCTTTTCCGACATTTGCCTGTACTTATCCATATCTTTGTCGCCGTTGATAAAACGATAGCTTTCCGTATCCTCGAACAACGGGGCGTATTTGCCGGTGGCGTCGAGTATGGCGACTGTATGAACCTCATCTCCCTTGATGGAAGAGAGCCATAGGGGGACGAACGCAAGTGCAGCGAATAGAAACGGTGTGAGGAACGTGAGCAGGATAAATGACTTTTTACTTACTCTCCGGAGATATTCCCGTTTGATGATTAATCCAATTTTGCTCATACCTTTGATGTGTTTGTACCGGAAACGGTGTTGATAAAAATGTCATTCATAGAAGGGATCTCCTCCGTGAAGGAAAGAATCTCATATTGGGACGCCAGCCGGGTAAGCCAATCGGAGTTACTGATATTTTCTTCCTTGCGTATCCTTAACTCCTCAATACCTCCAGTCTCCTTGCGTACATTTAATATATAGGTATTACTCTTAAACCGTTCCCGTACCTCCTTGACATTGCCGGACAGGACGACCTCAGAGCGATCGATTAAAGCAATCTCGTCACAAATCTCCTCAACGGAGGACATGTTGTGAGTTGAGAATATAATGGTATGTCCGGCCGCCTTCAATTCCAATATCTCTTGTTTAAGGCGATCGGCGTTGACCGGATCGAATCCGCTAAATGGCTCGTCAAAGATCAATAGCTCGGGTTCGTGTATCACGGTAATGATGAACTGTACTTTCTGTTGCATACCTTTCGACAGCTCTTCCAGTTTGCGATTCCACCAAGGCATGATGTCAAATTTCTCGAACCAACGGGTCAAACGACTGCGTGCCTCTGGGTAGGAGAGACCTTTCAATTGTGCCAGATAGATCGCCTGCTCCCCGACTTTCATCTTTTTATACAACCCTCTCTCTTCCGGCAAGTAACCGATCTGGTAGATGTCTTCCGGGCTGGATTCATGGCCGTTGAAGCGAACGATTCCGCTATCCGGTGCCGTAATCCGGTTGATGATCCGGATCAAGGTTGTCTTGCCCGCCCCGTTAGGCCCCAGTAATCCAAAGATTGTTCCTTGAGGAACTTGGATACTTACCTTGTTCAGCGCCAGATGCCCGGCGTACTGTTTTACCACGTTTTCTGTCTCAAGGAAATTCATAGATGTTTTTTTATTACATTTTTAATACGATACGCTCACCTAGCTCTTTGCAGAGCACGTTCTTGATCTCGTTGAGGTGGGCGTTCTGTTTCATTAAATCAAAGATCTGTTCCATGTCACCCTTGTTTTGAGCCTCTTTGATTTTCGCTTGGATATCCTTTATCTTATAGAGGATATAGGCATCTTTCATGGAATAGATTTCCCGGGGTACCAAGTAATCCAATTTATCTTCTTCTTGCTCCAGTTCCCTGAACTTCGTATGATATTTACTAAGCTGGTACTTATCGCTGATAAGGTTGGCGGCAAGCCGGCTGATGTTCGGGTCCGGATGGGCAAGGAAATAACGACTGGCCATAAAGCCCTCGTTTTGACAATGTTCAGCAGCTTCGTCCAGCATTTGTTTGAAGGCTGGCGTATAAAACGTAAGGTCATCACGTTCCAGATCGAAACGGATATAATCGGCGACCCTCATGATGACATGCTCGTTGGTCTCCTCATCTACGTAGTCATAGAGGACACGTTCGCCATATCGTACGATATAGCGCAGAAGAGCCAACTCATAAGCCTCAAAAGGAGAACGTTTCGGTTGGACCTGTATGTTGGGAGCCGTCGGAACCTCGTAGGGAGGAGTAGGGGGCGGACCCGCTTCCTCTTCCGGAATATAGTCCTCGGGCAGTGGAGGCGGAATATTTTCCGGAGGAAGGGTATTCGCCTCTTCCGGTGTATACGGTTGGTAGCCGGGGAAATCCGGATACTCAGGGATCGTATTGGCTGGAGGTTGAACGGGCGGTGTATTCCTTACGGATTTAGCCGCTTGGTTCTCTTCCTTGTTGAGACGGATCTTATTGACCTCGTTGAGTAAGACTTGCTCGTCTATCTCCATGGTCGTACTACATTCCCGGATATACACGGAGCGAGCGATATTATCAGGTATAATCGCTACCGTACGGATAATATCCGAGATCAGGGCGGAACGTTTGATCGGATCACCCCCCGCTTCCGCCAATAGTAACTTTGTCTTGAAACGGATGAAATCCGTCTCGTTCTGGCTGATAAACTCTGCGAACTCGCTCGCGCTATGGCTACGGGCAAACGAGTCCGGATCTTCTCCCGCCGGAAGAAGCACGACCTTGACGTTCATCCCTTCTTCCAATAACATATCGATACCCCGGAGGGCCGCTTTGATTCCGGCGGCGTCTCCATCGTATAATACCGTGATATTATTCGTGAAACGATGTATGAGCCGGATTTGCCCTTGCGTGAGCGCCGTACCCGAGGAGGCAACCACGTTTTCTACGCCCACTTGGTGCATACCGATCACGTCCATATATCCTTCCACCAAGAAACAGCGATCCTGTTTCATGATTGCTTGCTTGGCGAAATAGATGCCGTAAAGCTCGTTGCTTTTATGATAAATCTCGCTTTCGGGGGAGTTTACGTACTTCGCTGTCTTCTCGTCCTTTTTCAATACACGTCCGCCGAATGCCACGACCTTTCCGCTTAGCGTATGGACGGGAAAGATGACACGTCCCCGAAAACGATCGTTCACGTTTCCGTTATCATAAGCGATAACTAAACCGGTTTTCTCTAAGAATTCTTTTTTATAGCCTGCTTGGGTAGCGGCCTTGTATAAGGCATCCCGCTGGTCCAAGCTATACCCGAGCTGGAATTTACGGATGATATCTTCCCGTAATCCTCGCTCGGCGAAGTAGCGCATACCTACGCTTTTCCCTTCAACATGCTCATGTAATAAAGTAGAGAAGTATTGCCCCGCCCAACTATTGACGATAAGCATACTTTCCCGGTCGCTACGGATTTGTTTCTCTTTCTCGGTAAGTTCCCGTTCCTGTATCTCTATATTGTATTTTTTCGCCAGAAAGCGTAAAGCGTCGAAATAGCTGAGTTGCTCATGTTTCATGATGAAGTGAACGGCGGTTCCACCTTCTCCGCAAGCGAAACACTTACAGATATTCTTTGAGGGGGATACGTAAAAAGACGGTGATTTGTCCGAATGAAACGGGCATAATCCTACATAGTTGATCCCTCGTTTCCGAAGAGTCACGAATTCAGAGACAACATCCACGATGTTCGCCGCATCCAATATCCGGTCTATGGTAGGTTGATCGATCATTTTAAATTACTCCTTTTTTAGCGAACACAAATGTAGTGAAAAATAACCAAACACAAACAAGAGCCAATGTTTGCTTGTGTTTAGTTATTTTTCCCTATATTTGCAACGTGAAACGAATGCTACTCGCCAAGTACGCCTTCCAACTTATAAGACTATATTTTGTAACTGATTGGATATTAATAGAATATATATCCTTTCAGGACTAGAAGAATTATCCATCATCCTGTGGAACATCCTTTGACAGACAATTGGTTCGTATTGCGAGACCTGACCCGTCCCAATGCTAAACGCCCGGCCTATAGGTTGCTGGAGGAAAAGGGCATAGAGGTTTTCACTCCTATGCGTTGGCAGTTGGTCGAGAGGAAGGGTAAGCGGATTCGTGAGGAGGTTCCTCTTCTGCACGATTTACTTTTTGCCCATACTACCCGTACCTGTATGGATCCAATCGTAGAAGAGATCAGTACCCTCCAATATCGTTATTTGCGTGGTGGCTACCGTAAGCCGATGACGGTAGGCCATGCGGAGATGAACCGTTTTATCCGTGCTGTCCATTCCGATGATTCCCCACGCTATTTCTTGGTTGAAGAATTAACTTCTGCGATGTACGGTCGCATGATCCGTATCGAGGGTGGCCCATTGGATGGCTACGAGGGTCGTTTACTCTCTATACGGGGTTCCCGTGTGAAACGTTTGATCGTGGAGATCCCCGGTCTGTTGGTTGCCGCTGTGGAGGTCGATCCTGAATATATTCGGTTACTCTAACATATATCCCCTATATTCTACGGGAACGCATTGGGTGGCGTTTGAGCGGTCTGTTTATCAGCTGTTGCGTTTGTCACCCCAAAATCATAGGGTAATTTCAATTAGTTGACTTGGAGGATTTTTGTCTTTAGAACAAAAAGAATGAGCCTATGAAGTCTACTGAGGAATACTTAAGTATATTAAGGAGCGAAAAAGAATCGTTGTTTCGTAAATATCAGATAAGTAATCTTGGTTTGTTTGGCTCGGTGGCTCGTCATGAACAAAGGGAAGATAGTGATATTGATATATATTACGAGAGTTCTCATATGAGTTTGTTTACATTATGTCGCCTAAAGTCAGAACTTGAGAAACTTCTAGGTTGTTCTGTTGATTTATTCTGTAAAAGAGAGTCATTTGCAGGAACTCGTATGGAAAAATCCATAAATAAAGATTTGATTTATGTATAAATGGAAAGATTCGGGACGAATTTTGGATTTGATAGACATGATGATTGATTCAATTCATGTTATATAAGTCCGTACATCTCATATTAAGGATGGCAATGATTTCTTATTGACTCCTGATGATATGTTCGTTTTGGATGGTGTTTGTATGAAATTGATTTTTATTGGTGAAAGTGTAAAAACTATAGATAAACTTTCAGAAGGAGAACTTTTCTCTTTATATCCTGTAATTCCTTGGAAGGAGATTATGAAGTTGCGGGATGTGATAGCTCATCATTATCTTAAAATAGATGTTGATATTGTTTATTCAACAATGAAGGAGGACTTACCCCTTTTGCAGGCAACCTTATTATCGATGAAGCAAGCTATTCTATCATAAACCATTCATCAATAATCCGTTCTCCACATGGGTCAGCAGGATACGCTCATTGAGTACTTCTACCCCGCTGGCAATTATGGGAAAGGTCTCTTGTATCATTGTTGTCTAGGTTTAAAAGAGAGAGACACAAGAAGATACACCCAAAGCCATCAAAGCGGCGATTAATGAGGAAAGATGTTTGGAGATTTTTTGAATAGGGGTAAACACGGACAGCTTGACTTTGAGAATATAGATGACTTGGAGGACGGAACTCCGATCGTTGCTAGATATAATAATAGGGAATTTCAGTTTGGTATTTACGGGGAAGGTTATGTTATCTATCAAGATTGCTGGCAGACGAAAGCCGGAGTTCTTGTGTTCAGTTTGGAACAAAGTTCCATTGAAGGGTTTTTCGAGGATTCAACAGTCTATGAATATACGCCCGATTTTGAATTTGATAAAAAGAAAGCGTATTATAATGCAAGACGCAATTTCTCGGAGCCGGGAAATAGTGTATGGGGATGATTTCACGCTCATGTGTATGCTCGACAGCATCGAAACTCATCACTTTCGTCACTTGGTTCTTGCATATGCTTGTTCCTTTGCGGTCTCATGCCTGAAATGATCCGAAAATAACCCCCGAGGAGATGGTCAAAGAGCGTTTCTCCGTACCCGTATCAACGATGCGTGAAGCAGTCGTCTCAGACACCGCTCAACTGGCCGTTTTTGAGAAGATATACTGCATGTGCCCGAGGATATATACTGCGTTAGGCAATTAATATATACTTCACAGGGCAATTAATATATACTTCGTTTTCCATATCTACGGTTGCAATGTGCAGATCCTGCCCAATGCAACCCATGCGATCCAAATCATCCACCAGGGT